>JAITSW010000140.1 GCA_031287505.1 Propionibacteriaceae bacterium | reverse complement strand
CTGATGATTATCTCTGGGCGGGTAAGCCAGAAGATGGCTCCTGTCCTGAGGCGCGTTTACGACCAAATGCCCAATCCCAAGTGGGTTGTCGCGATGGGAGCCTGCGCTTCCTCAGGCGGCATTTTCAACAACTATGCGGTGGTTCAAGGCGGAGACCACCTGGTACCGGTAGACATTTACCTGCCAGGTTGCCCACCCCGCCCCGACATGCTCATTGACGCCATGTTCAAACTCAAGAAGCAGATTGTGGCTAAGAAGCCCAGCGGGGCTCATGAGTTGCGCATCTGGGACGAGCAAGAGCAGGCTTCGCTGGCGGCCAGCCCGACGCTTTCACAGAAGGGTCTTATGCGATGAGCGACGAGATTATTTCCCAGGGCGAAGTCACTCCAGCTCCAATCCCCGCTGCCGCTGGCCAGCTGCTTTCGGTAAAGCAGGGTATGTGGTCTGCCGGCACCGGGGACACCTCTGGTTTTGACGGCATCGTGCGTAGCACCTGGATGCCCGCCGGATCGCAGCCGCCTTTTGGAGATTGGTATGACGCTGCGGTAGCCCGGGTAGCCGAACTTGTCGAGAGCCCATATGACCGCGTGGTTTTCGACCGCGGCGAGCTGACGCTCTACGTCCGGGCTGAAAAACTGGTAGAGGTCGCCCAGGTGCTTCGCGACGATGCCCAGCTGCGTTTTGAATACTGCATTTCGGTATCGGGGGTGCACTACCCCAATGAAGCCGGTGCGCAGTTGCATTCCGTGATTCACCTGCAGTCCATCACCCATAATCGCCGTTTGCGGGTTGAGACCAGCGCCAGCGAGGAAAACCCTCACATCCCCTCGGTTGTCTCGGTGTATCCGGCTGCCGACTGGCATGAGCGCGAGGCGTGGGACATGTTCGGCATTGTCTATGACGGGCACCCGCACCTGACCCGCATCTTGATGCCGGACGATTGGGTAGGCCACCCGCAGCGCAAGGATTACCCGCTGGGTGGCATTGCGGTGGAATTCAAGGGTGCCAAGGTGCCCCCGGTTGAAGAACGGAGGCGGTACCAGTGAGCGAAACCACTGTCAAGGGCGAAAAAGTAGAGGCCAGCCCTGCTGATTTCTACGCGGCACCGGGCAAAGAGCGCGAATACACCTCCTACGACGCCTCCGGGCCGGGAGATTTCGACGATATCGCCGCAGCCCAAGCCGAGCGCTCTGACGAGACGCTGGTAATCAACATGGGTCCGCAACACCCTTCCACCCACGGAGTTTTGCGCCTGATGGTCGAGTGCGAAGGTGAGACGGTTCTCTCCATTCGCCCCGGTATCGGTTTCTTGCATACCGGCATCGAAAAGAACATGGAATACAAGACCTTTACCCAAGGCACCGCTTTTGTCACCCGGATGGATTATGTGGCTCCGATCTTCAACGAAGCCGCCTACGTCTTCAGCATCGAGAGGTTGCTGGGCATCGAAGACAAGATTCCACAGCGGGCACAAGAAATTCGGGTGCTCTTCATGGAGTTGTGCCGCATCGCCTCCCATCTGGTGGCGATGGCGACCGGCGGCTTGGAGATCGGCGCGCTGACGGTATACATGAACGGCTTCCGCGAACGCGAAGTCATCCTAGATTTCTTCGAGGCCACCACCGGCGTGCGGATGAACCACGAGTACTTCCGTCCTGGTGGCGTCTCCAACGATCTGCCCGAAAATGCCATTACGCAGCTTCACGATCTCATCGCCTGGCTCGAAGAAAAGCTCCCCGAAATTCCCATGTTCTGCGACGCGAATCCGATTTTCCGCGGACGCATGTGCGATGTGGCCTATATGGACCTCACTGCCTGTTTTGCCCTTGGCATGACCGGCCCGGTGTTGCGTTCGACGGGTTACCCGTGGGATTTGCGCAAGTCACAGCCCTATTGCGGTTATGAAACCTATGATTTCGACGTCATCACTTGGGATTCTTCAGACGCATATGGCCGCTACCGTGTGCGGATGGCCGAAATGTTTGAGAGCCTGAAAATCGTCAAGCAAGCCGCCGATCGCCTGGAAGCGTCCATCGGCCAGCCGGTGATGGTCGATGATCCAGCCTTGAAGTGGCCGTCCAAGCTAGTCGTCGGCCCTGATGGCCAGGGCAACTCGCACGAGCACATAAAGCACATAATGGGCGAGTCGATGGAGAGTTTGATTCAGCATTTCAAAATGGTTTCCTCAGGTTTCAAGGTTCCCGCCGGGCAGGCATACGTGCCGGTTGAAAGCCCGAAGGGCGAAATTGGTTGCCATGTCGTTTCCGACGGCGGCACCCATCCTTACCGGGTACACATGCGCGATCCCGGGTTTGCGCATTTGCAGGCAACTCCTCTGCTTTGCGAAGGCGGCATGCTCGCCGACATCGTGGTGGCTATTGGGTCGCTGGATCCAGTGTTGGGAGGTGTTGACCGATGAGCGGTAAAGAGTTTCAGACCTACTTCCCCCATTCGGGGAGAATAGACGAGGCGAATACCTCGACTGAGATTGATGAGAAGACGATTGCCGAACTCGAAGAGATTGTGGCCCGCTACCCGCAGCCCCGTTCGGCCGTCTTGCCAATGCTGCATCTGGTGCAGAGCGTGGATGGCCGGGTTTCGCCGCGCGGGCTAGAAGTCATAGCCGAGTTGGCGGGTATCACCCCGGCCCAGGTTTCTGGTGTGGCCACGTTCTACACCATGTATCGCAAGCACCCGGCTGGCAAACACCACATCGGCATCTGCGTCACGGCTCTGTGCGCCGTGATGGGCGGCGATATCCTCTACGACAAGGTCTCCGAGCATCTTGGTGTCGGCGATGGCGAAACCACCGCCGACGGCAGTTTTTCGCTAGAGCGCATCGAGTGTAATGCGGCCTGCGACTTTGCCCCGGTGATGATGGTCAACTGGGAGTTTCTAGACAATATGACCCCTGAAAAGGCCACCCAAATCTTGGACGATCTGGCAGTTGGCCGCCCGGTCAAGCCAAATCGGGGTGCCACGCTTACCTCTTTCAAAGAAAACGAACGAGTGCTCGCCGGCTTCAATGATGGACGCGCCGATGAAGGCGTGAGCGCTGGCGAACCTTCGCTTCTTGGCCTGTCGATTGCGAAAGAACGTGGCTGGGCGGCTCCCAAACCAGGTGCGGCGCCCAAAGAAGAAGCGCCGGAAGCAAAAGAAGGGAGCGGCAAGTGACCGATCTGCTTACTCCCGTTCTTTGTGAAAACTGGGGCACTGAGAAGTCTTGGAAGCTGTCGGCCTATTTACTCTCGGGCGGTTTTTCAGCTGCCAAGAAGGCCCTAAAACTTGCTCCGGCAGACGTGGTGGGCATCGTCAAAGATGCTGGCCTGCGTGGACGGGGCGGTGCCGGATTCCCAACTGGCCTGAAGTGGAGTTTCGTTCCGCAAGATAATCCAAACCCCAAATACCTGGTGGTAAACGCGGACGAGTCTGAGCCGGGAACTTGCAAAGACATGCCGCTGCTGCTCGCCTCGCCACACACACTGCTTGAAGGCATCGTCATTTCTTCGTATGCCATTAACTGCCACACGGCTTTCGTCTATGTGCGCGGCGAAGTTGTCCACGTGGCCCGCCGCCTGCAGGCTGCGGTGGCTGAACTCCACGAAGCCGGTTGGTTGGGCAAAAACATTCAAGGCTCCGGTTTTGACCTCGACATTGTGATTCACTCCGGGGCGGGCGCCTATATCTGCGGCGAGGAAACGGCGCTGTTGGATTCTTTGGAGGGGCGTCGCGGGCAACCGCGCTTGCGTCCGCCATTCCCGGCAGTTGCCGGTTTGTACGCCTCGCCGACGGTGATCAACAACGTTGAGTCGATCTCGACCGTTCCGTCCATTATCAAAAATGGTGCCGAGTGGTTCGCTGGGATGGGTACCGAGAAGTCAAACGGTTTTACCTTCTATTCGCTTTCCGGGCATGTGAAGCGCCCGGGGCAATTTGAGGCTCCGCTGGGCATTACGTTTAGGCAGCTCCTGGAACTCTCCGGCGGCATGCGCGACTCCCACGAGTTGAAGTTCTGGACGCCCGGCGGCTCGTCCACCCCGATTCTCACCCCAGAGCATCTTGACGTTCCGCTGGACTACGAGGGCATGGCTTCGGTGGGCTCGATGTTGGGCACCAAGGCGATGCAGGTATTTGACGAGACCACTTCGGTGGTGCGCACAACCTTGCGTTGGTCCGAGTTTTACAAACACGAGTCATGCGGCAAGTGCACCCCTTGCCGAGAGGGCACGTGGTGGCTAGTGCAGCTGCTGCGCCGGTTGGAGGCCGGCGAAGGGCAAGAGGGCGATGTCGACAAGCTGTTGGCGGTCACCGAAGATATCAACGGTTTGAGCTTCTGCGCCCTTGCCGGCGGGGCAGTGGCCTGTGTTACCAGCGCCGTCAGGCATTTCCGCCCAGAATTTGAGTTGGGATACACAACGCCGGCTTGGGAGTCTTTCCCGTATGAGCGTAGTGCCGTCTTCATCAAAGACCGGCCTGATGGGCAGAGCGAGGGAGGCAGGGTATGAGCGATATCGTAGCGTCAGATTTGGTGACTCTCACCATCGACGGTATCGAGGTGTCCGTTCCGAAAGGGACGACGATCATCCGCGCGGCCGAATCAATCGGTATTGCCATCCCGCGTTTCTGCGATCATCCGCTGTTAGACCCGCGCGGTTCCTGTCGGCAGTGTTTGGTGGAGATTCCGGACGCCGGCAACGGCCGCGGTTTCCCCGTTCCGCAGACATCCTGCACCATGCCGGTGGCACCGGGGATGGTTGTGCAAACTGCTGCTTCGTCTGAAAAGGCCAAGAGAGCCCAGAACGGCATCATGGAGTTGTTGCTGATAAACCACCCCTTAGACTGCCCGATCTGCGACAAGGGCGGCGAATGCCCCTTGCAGAATCAGGCTCTGCTTGCCGGACGCGGCGAGTCTCGCTTTGATGCGAAGAAGCGGCGTTTCCCCAAGCCCACTTCCATTAACGGGCAGCTTCTCCTTGACCGGGAACGCTGTGTTTTGTGCGCCCGCTGTACTCGTTTTGCCCAAGAGATTGCCGACGATCCCTATATCGCCTTGGTGGAGCGCGGCGCGCTGCAGCAGGTTGGCCGGGTTGGCGAGGGTCCCTTGCGCTCGTACTATTTGGGTAACGTTGTGCAGATCTGCCCTGTTGGCGCCTTCACCGCCAAGTCGTACCGTTTTGAATCCCGCCCATTCGACCTGGTTTCCACCGACACCACCTGCGAGCACTGCGCTTCGGGCTGCTCGCTGCGGGTAGACCGGCGGCATGGCACGGTTCGCCGTCGGTTGGCCGGTAATAATCCGTCGGTAAACGAAGAGTGGAATTGTGACAAGGGCCGCTTCTGCTTCGTTTATGGGCGCGGTGCTGACCGTCTGACACATCCGCTGATTCGCGAAAACGGGAGTTTGCGTCCGGCCTCTTGGCCAGAAGCCCTGGCCGCCGCCGCCGCCGGGCTTTCAAAAGCTGAGAAGTCGGTGGGCGTGCTCACCGGTGGCCGGTTGACCACTGAGAATGCCTACGCCTACTCAAAATTTGCCCGCGCCGTGTTGGGGACGAACTCGATTGATTTCCGTTCGCGTCCGTTCTCGGTTGAAGAGACCGACTTCCTAGCCGCCGAGGTGGCTGGCAAAGAGGTTGGTGTTAGCTATGGCGATCTTGAAAACGCTTCGCAGGTGGTGCTGGTCGGCATCGAGCCTGAAGATGAATCGCCGATGATCTTGCTGCGTCTGATCAAAGCCGTGCGCAAACGCGGTCTCAAGGTGGTGCTGGTCGATTTCATCAACACCTATGGTTCGAAGAAGCTCAAGGCGCGGTGGATTCAATGCAGGCCCGGTGAAGAGGCCAAGGCGCTGGCGCAGGTGGAGCTTGACGAAAAGTCCGTTATCTTGGTGGGCGAGCGGGCTGCTCTGTCTGCCGGGACGTTGAGTGCGGTTGCCAAGCTCAGCGCGGAAGCAGGTGCTAGCTGGGCTTGGATCCCGCGTCGCGCGGGCGATTTTGGAGCCGTCCAGGCGGGGTGTTTGCCAAACGTGCTTCCCGGCGGCCGTCCGGTAACCCAGTCGGCTGCCCGGGTGGATGTGGCTGCCGCTTGGGAAGTGGACTCGCTTCCGGGCGAAATTGGTTTAGACGCTGCCGCGATTCTAGCCGCCGCTGCCGAGGGCGATCTCGCCGCACTGGTCACCGCCGGTATCGACCCGCGGGATTTTGCAGATTCACACATTGCCCGGGCCGCATTGGAGCAGGCGTTTGTGGTGAGTTTGGAGCCGCGGCTCTCTCAGGCTGCCAGCTTGGCCGATGTGGTCCTGCCGGTTGCGCTCATCGAAGAGCAATCAGGCTCCTTCCTCAACTGGGAGGGGCGGCAATCAGTTGTCAACCAGGTGGTAAAGGGCAGTGTCCCCTCCGATCTGCGCGTCCTTTCCGCTCTTGCCGATGAGCTTGGCTCGCCGCTGGGGCTCAAGGATGCCGCCGCTGCCGCTGCCGAACTGGGCGAGTTGGGAGTCTGGGAAGGCTCTCGGGCGGCGCTTTCGGCAGTGGGCGAAAAACAGCCCGGCGAGGGTTTGATTCTAGGCTCGTGGCGAGAGTTGTTCGATGCGGGTAGCGGTGCCGACGGGGAGGAATCACTGCAAACTGAGAGTTTCTATCCCACAGCCGTGATGAATCCTAAGACAGCGGCCGGGCATGGCTTCGAAAACGGAGACCGGCTGGTTGTTTCCGGTCCGCGCGGTTCGATCACCGTTCCACTCTTGGTTTACCCAGACATCGTCGAAGATGTTATTTGGGCGTCCTTCAACGCGCGGGGCTTGCCCAGCCACGGCGAAATCGGGGTTGTCATTGGCGAACCAGTCAATGTGGGGAAAGAGGAGGCCAAGGTATGAACGATCCGTGGTGGCTGGTAGTTGTCAAAGTCGTGGTGGTCTTTGCCGGGCTGCTTGTTTGGACGATCTTCAACGTTTGGTATGAACGTCGGCTCGTCGGCAAGATGCAAAACCGCAAAGGCCCGATCCTCAACGGCCCGCTAGGCCTTGGCCAAGCACTCGCCGATGGCATGAAAGCCCTAATCAAAGAGGATTTCGCACCCGCGATGGTCGATAAAGTCCTCTTCACTTTGGCACCCATAATCTCCGGCACTGCGGCCTTCGCGGCTTGGGCGATGATTCCCTTTGGCGGCGAAGTCGAAATCTTCGGCGTTACCACCAAGTTGCAG
>JAITSW010000100.1 GCA_031287505.1 Propionibacteriaceae bacterium | reverse complement strand
GTCGGCTTTGGCTTCCATCCGGCGCACCAAGATGGAAAGCGGGACGGTGATAATCAAATAACACAGCGCGGCGATCATCAGCGGGGTCATATTGGCATTTTGATCAGACCAGAAGCGTCCATATTTAGTCAGCTCGAACGCCAAACCTGTCAACCCCATGATGTATACGAGCGATGAGTCTTTGGTTAGCAGGATCAATTCGTTGGTTAGCGGCGGAATCACGATCCGGAAAGCCTGTGGTAGCACTATTCGGTGTGAGGCCATCCCAGCGGGCATTCCGAGCGCTCTAGCCGCCTCTACTTGGCCTTTTGGGACGGCTTGAACGCCAGCCCGGATAGTCTCAGACATATAGGCGCTCGATACCATTCCCAACGCCAGCCAAACAGTCAGATACGGGTCCCAGGGGATTTTGAAACCCGGAAACACAATGGAGATATTACTGAAGACCATTATCACGATGAGCGCGGGAACGCCCCGGAAAAACTCGGTGTAGATGGTGGCAATCCAACGGTAGGGGGCAACCTGGGAGAGCTTCATCAAAGCTAGTAGCGTGCCAATGAGAAGGCCGATAATGAAGGCTCCAACGGTGTAGGCGAGCGTGTTGCCGAACGCGTACAAGATTTCGTAGGTCAGGGTTGAGGCAATCAAATCTGGCCGGAAGAACGAGCGCTGCAAAGCGCCGCCGTCTATTGAAACCACAGCCCCAATTGCCAGAAGCGCTAACACTAAATACTGCGCGATGCGGGTGTACTGGGCGCGTTTGCGCGGTGATAACTTCTTGCGAGCTACTTGTTGGCGCTCAGGTGAAACCGCTGTGGTCATTCAGACTCCTTCATTGTCCCCGATATTCAAGAACTGGCTGTTCGCACTCTACTAGCGTGCGAACAGCCAGTTCTTAGTTAGCAGTGTTTGGCTGTGTGAATCAGCCCTGCCACTCCTGGCCGAAGTATTTCAGATACCATTCGGCGTATTTGCCGTTGGACTTCACTTCATTAATCGCCTCATCCACAACAGCGATGAGAGCGGTATTGCCCTTCTTGGCATTGACGCCATACTGTTCGCCGGTGTCAAACTCCGCAACAACCTTGGTAGTTGGGTTCTCCTTGACGAAGTCATAGAGAACGGTGTTGTCATTGATCGCGGCATCGGCAGTCTTAGCCAACACCGAATTGGCGGTACTGGGAAGGTTGTCGAAGATCTTCACTTCGTAGCCAAACTCGGCTTTGTGGTCATTTGCGTAAATCTCACCCGTGGTACCGGTCTGAGCGGCAAGAATCTTGCCCTTTAGATCGGCAAGGCCGGACACCGGAGAATCCGAGGAGACCATGAGTGCCTGCGTGGCGTCAAAGTACCCTTGCGAAAACTCTGTGGCTTCTTTGCGCTTGTCGGTGATGGTCATACCCGCAGCACCGGCATCGCATTTGCCGGCAGCGAAAGCAGTACCAGTGTGGATCTGCTCAAAGTCGATATCGACTATTTCCTGGGTCACGCCAAGCTTCTGGGCAACTACGTCAATCAAGTCAACGTCGAAACCAATGATCTTGGTTTTGTCGCCCGGGTCGTTATATTGGAACGGCTTGTAGGGGTTGTGGGTGCAAACCAAGAGTTTGCCCTCTTGGAGAAGCGTGGCTTTCGCCGCATCATAAACACCGGCAGATGTTGGGGTGCCGCTCCCGGCAGGACTATTTGGAGTCTCGGTCGGCTGGGGGGAGGAGTTTGCGCAGCCAGTCAGCAGGAGAGCGAGCGAGGCGATTACCACAGCGCTTTTAAGTATGTTTTTCATAGGAAGAACCTTTCTCAGATTTTTCTGACTCCCGAATACTGGCATTATTGTGTTGCGATTAAGAAACAAGATGCTAGCGATTGGCCTCTAAGATAGCTGCCGAAGGTGGGGAAGTGCCTATCCGATGCCCTCGCGCTCCAAATTCTGCCCGCCGGAAATATCGTCTAGAGCCGAGACTATCGCCTGTGGCAGCTCTAGGGCATCGGCATCCAAATATGGCTGGAGCTGCCCGACAGTGCGCGCACCCAGCAGGGGGGCGGTGACTCCCGGAGCGTCTCGCACCCAAAGGAGGGCTACTTGTGCCGGGGTGAGTTCCAGACCCCGCGCGGCAACTTGCACGCCTTTGACGATCAATGCCGGACGCGATTCCAAATACGGTTCCACAAACCACGAGAAGTGCTTCGCGGCTCCGCGAGACCCAGCGGGAGTGTCGGTGGCGTACTTACCGGTCAAGACGCCCCGCCCGATCGGGGACCAGGGAAAGAAGCCCATCCCCAATGAGCGGACGGCCGGAATGACTTCCAACTCGGCTTTTCGGGCCAGGAGCGAGTACTCCGTCTGGGCACTCGCGATTGGCGTCCGCCCGGGAAAGGCCCGCTGCCAGGTGGCTGCTTGGGCCAACTGCCAGCCGACAAAGTTTGAGACTCCGGCGTAACGCGCGTCCCCGGCCGCCACAGCCTGGTCAATGGCAGACAACGACTCTTCCAGTGGCGCCTCCCCCCAGGCGTGGAGTTGCCAAATGTCGACATGATCGGTTTGCAGCCGGCGCAGCGAACCGTGTAAATCATTGAGCAACGCCTGCCGGGAGGTATCCACCACCCGTTCGCCGTCCCGGATAGCGAAACCGGATTTGGTGGCGATCACCAGATCGTCTCGCGAAACGTAAGTCGCGGTTAGCTGGCCGATAATGTGTTCGGCTTCGCCGCGGCCATAGGCGGCGGCTGTGTCGATCAGATTGCCGCCCGCGTTCGCAAATGCGCGCAGCAGGCCTCGGGCATCCCTTATCGAAGTGTCCCGACCCCAAGTCAGCGTACCTAGCCCAAGCCGCGAAACAAGCAGCCCCGACTCGCCAACCGACCGGTATTTCACGCCTGCAGGACTCCGAAAATGATGAGGGCAGCCGTCAAAGCGGCTATCGCCAGCCGATAGCAGACGAAGATGTTGAAACTATGAGTCGAAATGTACTTCAAAACCCAATGAATGACTCCCAGCCCCACAGCAAATGCGATCAGGGTGGCAACTAGCGTTGGCCCCCAAGAAACGGGTGAGTCTGAGGTGAAGGCCTTGAAAAGCTTGTAAAGTCCGGAGCCGAAGACGGCCGGGATGGCCAGTAAAAATGAGTAGCGGGTGGCAGCCTCGCGTTTATATCCCATAAAAAGGCCGGCGGCGATGGTGGCACCAGAACGGGAAACACCCGGGATGAGGGCCATAGCCTGGGCAAATCCGAAGGCGATGCCGTCCGCCCAGGTGAGTTTTTCAAGTTCGGTGTAATTCTGGGCGAAGCGATCGCACAGCCAGATGAGGACTGCGAAACCGGCAAGCATGCCGACGGTAATCCACAGATTGCGCAGGTAGGTGTCGATGGCGTCTTCAAAGAGCAGGCCCAGAATGATGATGGGTATTGAGCCCAAGATGACCAGCCAACCCATACGGGCGTCTGGGTCTAGGGGACGACTCGTTTTGCCGGTGAAAATCCCAACGATTGAGAGCCACCAAGCCTTGATGATGCGTCCAATATCCCGGGCAAAATACAAGATCACCGCAGTCTCGGTGCCTAGCTGTGTGATCGCCGTAAAGGCGGCTCCGGGATCCTTGCCCTCAAAGAAAAGCTGGCCGACGATGGAGAGATGGGCGCTAGAAGAAATTGGCAGGAATTCGGTCAAACCCTGAACGATTCCCAAAACGATTGCTTCCAGCCAAGACATATATGCCGCTCCTTTGTCAGGTTTTACCCTACGGCAAGATGGGCGGCTGTTCGGGATCAGATTGCCGTTTTAGTAAGGTGTACGCATGAAATCTTGGGCAAGACCGGCTATTCCCTGTATTCCAGGCGAGGGTATTCGGCCTCAGATTTTTGATTCTCGGACGAAAACCATGGTGGCAGTCGGCCCCGAATCTGGGGAGGCCCGCTTCTATGCCTGTGGCATCACCCCATACGACTCGGCGCATTTAGGGCATGCGTTTACCTACGTCGTCTCTGATCTGCTGCACCGAGTCTGGCTGGATGCCGGCCTGGGTGTTCATTACACCCAGAACATAACTGATGTCGATGATCCGCTCTTAGAGCGGGCAAAGGCCACCGGCGTCGAATGGGAAGAGTTGGCGCATTCGCAAATAGACCTCTTCGCCAAGGACATGGAGGCGCTGCGCGTTATCCCGCCCCAGACCTATACCGGCGTTGTGGAATCAATGGACGAGACCATCGCGTTGGTGGGCAAACTCGTGGAGTTGGGTGCTGCCTATCAAATCTGCGATGCCCAGTACCCGGATTGGTATTTCTCGGTCGAGCAGGCTCCCGATTTCTTAGAACAGTTCCTGCCCACGGGAGTCTTCGCGTCGTTGGGCGCGAAAACCCTGGATATTTTCGCCGAACGAGGGGGTGACCCCTTTAGAGAGGGCAAGAGGCATCCGCTCGACTGTCTGATTTGGAGGATGGAACGCCCCGGCGAGCCCGCTTGGGAGTCGCCCTTTGGCCGTGGGCGTCCGGGCTGGCATATTGAATGCGCTGCCATCTCGCTAGCTTCGCTGGGGCCGCATTTCGATGTGCAGGCAGGTGGCTCTGATCTGTACTTCCCGCATCACCCCATGTGCGCCGCCGAAGCTGAAAAGGTTACCGGGCAGCCCTTCGCTTCCGCCTATCTGCACGTCGGCATGGTGGGGCTGGACGGCGAAAAGATGAGCAAATCCAAGGGGAACCTGGTCTTTGTCCACAAGCTCATCGACGCGGGCGTTTCCCCGATGAGCATTCGTTTGCTGTTGTTAAAGCGGGGCTATGTCACCAATTGGGGGTACACCGAAACCGGCTTGGCGGCAGCAGCCGACCGTGCCCAGACTTGGCAGAAAGCTCTTTCCCGTCCCGCCGCCCCCCCGGCTGCCCCAGTCATTGCCGCCATGCGCCAGGCCTTGGCCAATGACCTAGACGCCCCCAAGGCCTTGGCCGCCGTAGACGAATGGGCATCCTTGACCGGCACCGACGAGACTGCTCCGGCAGCGCTTGCAGACGCGATCGACGCCCTGCTGGGCCTGCGCTGGTGACTTGTGCAGCTTGCACGTTAGACTTCACCGGTGAGTAACACCTTTGAAGAGATGTTTGCCCAGATTCAAAGCCGGGCAGCCAAGCGTCCCGCCGGTTCGGGAACCGTCCGCGAACTAGATCTGGGTGTCCACGAAATTGGCAAGAAGGTGGTCGAAGAGGCCGCCGAGGTTTGGATGGCTGCCGAGTTCCAGTCTCGGGAAGAAACCGCCGAGGAGATCAGCCAGCTGATTTACCATTTGCAGGTAATGATGGTCTCGCTTGGGCTTGAGCTTGAAGACGTCTACGAATACCTGTGAGGCATGAAATGGTTGTTTCTCCGAATGAGTTTCTGCGAGTCGCCGTCCCCAATAAGGGGGCATTGGCGGATCCCTCGCTGCTCATGCTCAAAGAGGCTGGATATCGACAGCGCAATGACACCAAAGAACTAGTGCTGGTCGACGAAGACAACGGCGTGGAGTTTTACTACCTGCGCCCGCGCGATATCGCGGTTTACGTGGGCGAAGGCACTCTTGACCTGGGAGTGACCGGCCGCGACATGCTGCTGGATTCCGGCGCCGAGGCCGACGAAGTCATGGCTTTGGGATATGCCGGGACACGTTTTCGCTTTGCCGCACCCGATGGCAAGAATATGACCCTCGCCGATTTGGCAGGCAAGCGCATCGCCACTTCATACCCCGGATTGGTGGGCTCGTATCTGAGAGAGCACGGAGTGCAAGCCCGGCTGATCCATCTTGACGGGGCAGTGGAGTCGGCTGTTCGTTTGGGAGTGGCAGATTTGATTGCGGACGTCGTTGAGACGGGAACTACTCTGCGAGCCGCCGGGCTGCAACTCTTTGGCGATCCGATTTTGCAATCCGAGGCGATCCTGATCAAGCACCGATCGGGCAAAGACCCGGAAGGCATGGACTTGCTGGTCCGTCGATTAAACGGCGTCATCACAGCGCGTACCTATCTGATGGTTGACTACAACGTTCCGCAAACGGCATTGGACGCGGCCTTCGCCATCACGCCGGGTCTAGATTCCCCGACAGTCTCGCCCCTGGCGCAATCAGGCTGGGTGGCGGTGCGGGCGATGATTCCCAAGAAGGACGCCCAACGCATCATGGATGAGCT
>JAITSW010000097.1 GCA_031287505.1 Propionibacteriaceae bacterium | reverse complement strand
GATTCTGTCGTGCGGGGCAACACGCAGCGGGCCTTGGTGAAGATGCTTCGGGAAGCGGGTGCCGCCGAGGTGCATGTCCGGGTGGCGTCCCCGCCGGTAATGTGGCCCTGCTTTTACGGCATCGACTTCGCAACCCGTGCCGAGCTGATTGCCCCAGGATTGAGCATCGAAGAAATCCGTACTTCGCTTGGGGCAGATACCCTCGGCTACATCAGCTTGGAGGGTCTGGTTGCCTGCACCGGAGCGCCAAAGCGGAAACTCTGCTGCGCCTGCTTCGACGGCAATTATCCGGTGCCGATTCCCGCAGACCGAATCGGGCAAATGGGTTTGGAGGGCAAATATGGCTGCTAATGAGTCCGCATATGCGGCAGCGGGGGTAGACATCGAGGCGGGCGACCGCGCGGTGGAGCTAATGAAAGCCGCAGTTGCCAAAGCTAGGCGCCCGGAGGTGTTGGGTTCGCTTGGCGGCTTTGCCGGGCTTTTTGACGCAGGGGCGCTAGCAAAATATCGCCACCCGATTTTGGCTACCTCCACAGATGGCGTGGGCACTAAAGTCGCCATCGCCCAAGCTCTGGGCAAATACGACACTATCGGCTACGACCTAGTAGGCATGCTGATCGACGACCTGGTGGTCGTGGGTGCCGAACCACTTTTCCTTACCGACTACATCGCCTGTGGGAAAGTCTTCCCCGAACGAATCGCGGCGATCGTGTCAGGTATTGCAGCGGCCTGCGCCGAAAACAACGTCGCTGTCCTAGGTGGCGAAACCGCCGAACACCCTGGCCTGCTTGAGCCCGATGAGTTTGATATTGCAGGGGCGACGACGGGTGTCGTCGAAGCAGACGAGCTGCTCGGCCCTGAGCGAGTTCAAGCTGGCGATGTTCTGCTAGCACTGGAATCTTCCGGCCTGCACTCCAACGGCTATTCCCTAGTCCGCAAAGTTCTGCTGGCCGATGCCAATTTCAAGCTATCTCAGCACATCGATGACTTAGGCAAAACCCTGGGTGAGGAACTCTTGACCCCCACCAAGGTCTACGCCGCCGACTGTCTGTCCGTACTTGCTGCCGCGCAAATCCACGCCATGAGTCACATCACCGGAGGAGGCTTAGAAAACAACCTGCTGCGAGTAATCCCCCAGCACCTCAAAATCCAAATCGATTGGACAAGTTGGCAGCCTGCCCCCATCTTCCACTTAGTCCAAGAAGTTGGAAAAATCTCCTTCCCCGACCTGGCCGCCACGCTAAACCTTGGCGTAGGGATGGTCATGATTCTCCCAGAAAGCTCGCTCGCCACCGCTCAACAAGTATTGAGAGAACGCGGCGTCAAGTCTTGGACACTTGGAGCAGTTACCGCCTGAGCTGCGCGCGTATGACGTGAATACTTGTTGATGTTGAGTTATCGGGTGAGGCGGCTTGCAGCAAGTCGATTCAGCGACACGTTTTGTTCGGCGGCTTCGACTACAAGACGACGGTGCGATTCAGGCGGAATCCGAACGAGGAACTTTCCAGAGTATTCGCGGTCAGCCAGTGCTGGTGGTGGAGTCTCTCCAGCGGTAGCCATGTCTGCCACTACATCGAGGGCTAGCTGGCAGATGCCAAGAAAAGCTTCGGTTTGATTGCCGGAAATCCATGAAAGGGAGGGGAGTTCGGCGACGGTGCCGATATGCGCTTCGTCTTCGGGTGACCAATGAACCCGGTATGTGTAATGCTTTGCAACAGACATCTTGTCCTCTCCTTCTGGCCTGAGCTTCGGGCTCAGCGTTTTTCCTCTTGGATGATCCGCTCTACTGCAGCTAAGGCTTGTCGGACTTGGTAGGGCTTTGCCATTCCGTGAAAGTTTTGGATATTGACCCGAGGGTCACCTGCCCATGGGGTCCGGTGGACCTGGTGTGATCCGCTGCCTTGGCGAGGTTCGCCGAAGTATTCTCGGCAAAGTCTTGCAAGATCAACGAACCGAACAGAGTTTGGATTTGCCCGAATCTGTTCCAATAAGTCCTTCGACATAGCCGTCTTTTTCTAATATCACTATTGATACTATCACGCTTGACAACGATGGTGGTGACTCTCAGACTTCTAACAGAACCATATTTGGGAACGTCACTTGGGGACGTCCGTTGGCTGCCAGCCGATGAAGCAGTGTCGAGCCGTCTCCATTTCCTTTGAGCCGGACGCCTGAATCATTGCGGGATTTCCGCAGGTATCTCCACCTGGATTCACATCCGCACTTGACCCTGTTCTGCGTAGCTGGGACTTTGCAGCCTTTGCTTACTTCGCAATTCCGTTACGATGGCTCTTGGAACGAGTCGGTCGGGTGATCGCGGCTTAACGGCTGAGGAAAGTCCGGACTCCACAGAGCACGGTGGTGGATAACGTCCACCCAGGGTGACCTGCGGGAAAGTGCCACAGAAAACAGACCGCCCGTAAGGGTAAGGGTGAAACGGCGGTGTAAGAGACCACCAGCGTCCTAGGTGACTAGGACGGCTTGGCAAACCCCACTGGGAGCAAAGGCAAGAAGGGGGCAACCCCGCGGATACTGTTTGAGCGCTGCTCGCGCAAGGTATCCGGGTAGCCTGCACGCCGCAAGGCGAAGGCGGCTGGAAACAGTCGTCGCAGACGGATGATCACCGCCTCGAAAGAGGTACAGAATCCGGCTTATAGACCGACTCGTTCTCTTTTCCCGCTTGTTCTAGGTGTTTTGCCTAGTCATACCCGAGTTGGGCCAAATGGGTAACCACTGCTCCGTTCTCGCTTCGCTTGAGATGTGCTTTCTTGGCCGAAAGATATGTATCTCTCGGTTCATTGCCAAGAGGCGTGAACTGTTGCCTGAGACTGACTGACGACCGCTAAGCCCGGATAATTTTCGGCCCCAACTCTTTCAATTGGGCTAGGTGTTGTTTCTCCAAAGTCTTGTCGACGATGACGATGTCGAATTCGCTCACCGGGCAGACTTGGTGCAATGCCGTCCGGGTGAACTTCGAGTTATCTACGTAAAGGACGCGCAGACGGGAGGACGCAATCATGGCACGTTTAACCTCGGCGGGTTCCTGGGTGGGGTGGAAGCAATAGCCGTCGGTTATTGCCGAACTCGACATGAAAAGAATATCGGCTCGCATGGAGCGGATGGCCGTGGTGGTCAAAGACCCGAAGAGGGCATCGGCCCAGGTCTGATGCTCGCCTCCTGTGACAATGACCTGGATCTGCGGCTCTTCAACCAGCGCCAAGGCCACCGGGTGGAAATTCGTCACTACCGTCAACGGAGCCCGACTTGGAAGCAATCGCGCCAGGAATACTCCGGTGGTGGAATCGTCCATCATTATTGACTGTCCGGGTTCAACTAATCCGATGGCGGCGGCGGCCAGTCGTTCCTTGGCTGCGGTATCGCGAGTCAATCGGTATCTTGATGATGCCTCGTGCAGGGTTGATGCAGCTGCGGTGACTACCCCGCGTTCGAGATGAAGCAGCCCATTGGTTTGGAGATCGTTGATATCTCGGTAGACGGTCATGGGCGAAACCCCGGCGAAAATGGAAATCTCTTCGACGGTTCGTCCGCCAGTTTCGGAGATAAAATTTACGATGGCGTCATGGCGGGCCCGTCGGTCTGCGTCGCTCGAACGTCCCCGAGCGGAGCGGGACTGCTTGCGTGCTGCGCCCATTTCTTACCCGCTCCGATCTTCGGCATCAGCGGTTGCCCGGTGCCAACTGTGAGTTTTGTGCAGCAACAATCATATCTATTTGAGAAAATTCGCAGAAATGATGTTGCATATAGCAGATTATGTGATAGTTTACTCATATCAACTGATGAAAATAGCAGATAAATCGTTATCAAGCCGCACAGCCGCGGCATTGACAACACAGTGAAGCGCACAGAACTATACGATTTTCGCCATCTTAGGAGGCAAACAATGAGCACTGTTACTATCCTCGGAGCGGGAGCCATGGGCTCCGCACTCGCGACTCCAATGCTGCAGGCCGGGCACGATGTCCGTCTTTGGGGCACATTTCTCGATGACCACCTGATTGATTCCATCAAGGCTGGGAGCCCGCATCCCCGCACCAACGTCAAGGTTCCAGATGGCGTGGCCAGCTTTTACCACGGTGAACTGGAACAGGCGCTAGCCGGTGTCGAAGTTGCCATCATCGCCGTTTCGTCGGTGGGTGTTGCCGATATTGCCCGGCTGGCCGCCCCCTACCTCCAGGATGTCCAGGGCATCTTGATTACGTCTAAAGGGTTCTTCCCGGACGAACAGGGCACCATCCAACTTCTTCCGCAGACTGTGGAAGCTCAGCTGAGGGCGGGGGGCACCCCATTCAAGCCGGTGGTCGCGATCGGCGGCCCCTGCAAAGCCAACGAGGTTGCGTATGGTCAGCCCACGGCCACCATCTTCGGTGTCGAAGGTGGGGCTTCTGCCTGGGCATCTTTGGCGAAGACAAAGACCTATCGGGTCGCCAGCACCAGCGACCGTGATGGTCTTGAGATCTGCGCTGCCATGAAGAACGTTTTCGCGATCGCCCTTGGGGTGGCGGACGGTCTGAGTGAAGTCGGCGAACAGCCTTACCACAACTTGAAGTCGGCAATATTTGCTCAGGCCTTGGCCGAACTCCGGATGCTGCTTTCCGCCGCTGGCACCGATCCCTGGACGGCTCTCGGGCTTCCGGGCGCTGGCGACCTAGAAGTGACGGGCATCTCAGGTCGCAACAAGGTTTATGGTGCGCGTCTTGGGAAAGGTGAAAAGGCCACGACAGCTCTAGCTGAGATGGTTGCCTTGGAACAAACCGTTGAGGGTGTGGACGCCGTTCGCCTGGCCGTAGTATTTATCGAACAGCGTTTTTCCGAGTTGCTGGCACAAATGCCGCTGCTCAGCGCAATTTACGCCGTCGTTCACGGCGGCGAGTCCATTGATCGCATCGTCGAGGCAGCTCTGCCTCGTTAGTATCTGAAACCACCAGCCATACTCCAAGAGGTGAGCGTTTCAAGAGAACGGGTCAAGCTCAGCCTCGCTAGTATCTGAAACCACCATAGCTATTGACAAGGAAATCCAATGAGTGGCAAAGCAGGAAAGCCAGTCGTTCTGGCTATCGATTCATCCACCACGTCCACCAAGGCGATTGCCTTCGATCTTGATGGCCGTGCTGTCGAGGAAGCGCGCCGCGACTACTTGCGCTCCAACCCGCATCCGGGCTGGCAAGAGCAAGATGCCGAAGACTGGTGGATTGCCACCAGTGAGTCCATCAAAGAGGTTGCCGCGAAAATGAAGGCTCAAGGGCGTCCAATTCTCTCGCTCACCATCACCCACCAGCGCGAAACCTTTGTGCTTTTGGACGAGCATGACAAGCCGATTCGCCCGGCCATATTGTGGCTCGACACTCGCGCCGGGAGTCAGATTGAACGCGCCGGCTCCGATTACGTCCATGGGCTTTCCGGCAAACCTCCGTCCACCACTCCCAGCCTTTACAAGATGCTTTGGCTGGCCGAGAACGAGCCTGAAGCCGTGCGCTCAACCAAGCGGGTTGTCGAAGTTCACGGGTATTTGGTGCACAAGCTCACTGGTTTGTGGAAGACCAGCTGGGCCACGGCTGACCCGATGTCGGTGCTGGACATGCGTGACTTCACCTATTCGGACGCGCTGTTAGGCATAGCTGGTTTCAGCATTGACCAGGTTGCTGATTTGGTGCCTCCTGGCGATGTCATCGGTGAAGTGAGCGACGAAGTTGCCGACGCACTCTCCCTGCCGCGCGACCTGCCTGTGGTGGCAGGTGCTGGTGATGGTCAAGCTGCCGGCCTGGGGGCAAATGTGACGGGTGCCGACCGCGCCTACTTGAGTCTCGGTACCTCGATGACTATGGGTGTTCACGCCGACGAGTACCTCTACTCGCGGGCCTTCCGCACGCTCTCCAGCCCGATCGCAGGGGGCTACACATTGGAAGCGCTGCTTTCTTCAGGCGCGCTCTGCATAGCGTGGTTCCGCGACTACATTTCGTCCATGAATAAGGAAGACGGCCCGATCGAACCTCGCTTGGAGAAGTTGGCTCAAACTGTGCCTGCCGGTGCCCGTGGGGTTCGCTTCCTTCCCTATCTGACTAGCGCAGAGACTCCTTTCTGGGATGCAAATGCGCGCGGTGCTTTTATCGGTATTTC
>JAITSW010000093.1 GCA_031287505.1 Propionibacteriaceae bacterium | reverse complement strand
TGCTCATCGTCAAAGCGCCCGGTTGTGGATGAGTGGCCAGCGCCTTGAATCTCGCCGGTCTCAATCTCTAAATTGGGAACTGAATCTGCGCGGCAGCCGTGAGTCAAAAGTAGGTTTTTGTTGGATTCGTAGGTATCGATGCCTTCGGCGACCTTACGGATGAGGACGTCGCCCACCCAAACGCTGCGAGCACCCTCACCTTGCAAAGCGCCGCGATAATCGACCTTGCTAGCCGTATGCGGGGCGTTGTGGTCAACGAAGAGCCGATTCTCAATGTGCTGGCCTTCGTCGACAAAATACATGCCATATTGCTCTAACCTGCCGCCGGGGTCGTCGAAGCTGGCGGTTTGCGTCAATCGCACAAGCGATCCGCCAACCGTCGCAACGGCCGTTTTAATCTGAGCGTTGCGTCCTACCAAAACAGAGAACTGCGCGGCATGTACCGCATCGGCATCCCAATCTTGCACCGAGACGAAATTCACCTGGGAACTGGCTCCCGCAACCAAAGAAACCAAAGCCCCCAACCGCAGCGAGCCGGTGTGCTTCAAAACGATGGTAACCTGCGCCAGCTCGCCAACGGTGAAAAGCAGATGTTGATAGTTCCTTTGCCCGGTGCCGCAGATATTCACAACTATCGGCTCCCCGATAACGCCGCCGCGCGGTATGTCTATCCGGGTAACAGAAGCGGCTTGCGAGGCAGCCACCGCCGCTATGCGATCCATGGGAGCCGGAGCACCCAGGCCAATCGCTTCCGATTCGGAAATCTCTGCGCAGGTTACGCCGGCCGGGAGGTGGACATCCCAGGCCAAATCTCCGGTTGCCGCATCGCCAAGCAAGAGATCGTTGATCTTCTCCAGCGGGGTGAAGCGCCAAATCTCTTCCCGCCCAAGCGGAACACCGTGATCGCCCAACTCGAACGAAGCCGTCGGATGCAAATGCGACTGAACCCTCCCATTGGCGCCAGCCAAGTTGTTGCCCGCCATCAGCCCACGGCTCCTTCCATTTGCAACTCAATTAACCGGTTGAGTTCCAAGGCATATTCCATCGGCAGTTCACGGGCAATCGGCTCCACAAAGCCGCGAACGATCATCGCCATGGCCTCGTCCTCAGTCATGCCCCGGGAGCGCAGGTAGAAAAGCTGGTCTTCGGAAACCTTGGAAACGGTCGCCTCATGCGCCATCTCGACATCGTCCTCGCGAACATCCACATACGGATAGGTATCGGATCGCGAAATATTGTCCACCAACAGCGCATCGCATTTCACCGACGACACCGAGTGGTGCGCGCCCGGCTTGACCTGGATCAAACCCCGATAGGTGGCCCGCCCACCACCGCGGGCAACAGATTTGGAGACGATTGAAGACGAGGTATGGGGCGCGGCGTGAATCATTTTTGAGCCCGCATCTTGATGCTGGCCTTCCCCTGCCATTGCGATACTCAGCGTCTCGCCCTTGGCGTGTTCTCCGTACATATAGACGGCCGGATACTTCATGGTCACTTTGGAACCGATATTGCCGTCAATCCACTCCATCGTCGCACCCTGGGCACAGGTGGCGCGTTTGGTGACGAGGTTGTAGACGTTGTTTGACCAGTTCTGAATCGTCGTATAGCGCACTCGGGCATTCTTCTTGATGAAGATCTCCACCACCGCAGCATGCAATGAATCTGACTTGTAGATCGGGGCGGTACAGCCTTCCACATAATGAACGTGTGAACCTTCGTCGGCAATGATGAGAGTCCGTTCGAACTGGCCCATATTCTCGGTGTTGATCCGGAAGTAGGCCTGCAACGGGATAGTCACATGCACGCCCTTTGGCACATAGATGAACGAGCCTCCCGACCAAACTGCCGTGTTGAGCGCCGAGAATTTGTTATCCCCCACTGGGACGGCGGTGGCAAAATACTCTTTGAAAAGCTCCGGGTACTCTTTCAAACCTGAGTCGGTGTCAAGGAAAACCACCCCTTGGGAGGCCAATTCCTCATTGATCTTGTGGTAGACGACTTCAGATTCGTACTGGGCGGCAACACCGGCAACCAACCGGGCCTTTTCCGCCTCCGGAATGCCCAAACGATCATAGGTGCGCTTGATGTCTTCTGGGAGGTCTTCCCACGAGCCCGCCTGCTTTTCAGTGGAGCGGACGTAGTACTTGATCTCGTCAAAATCGATCTCGGAAAGATCGGCACTCCAAGTCGGCATCGGTTTTTGCGTGAAGAGTTTGAGCGCCTTGAGCCGGATGTCGAGCATCCACCCGGGCTCTTTCTTCAGCGCCGAAATCCCGCGAACGACACTCTCGTCCAGCCCGCGTTTGGCCGCCGCCCCCGCAGCGTCCGAATCATGCCACCCGTACTGATAATTCCCCAAAGCCTCCAAGTGCTCATCTTGGGTAGCACCCAAGCCCGGAGCATCGGCACGCTTTTCAGCCATTCATTCACCTTTCTATCACAGTGCCCTAGTGGGCTATAACCCTCGAGTTGCCTACTTGACCTTCTCAACCACGGATAGATTCGACACATGCATATTGCACACGCCGTCTCCGTGGGCGATCGTTGCGATTCGCTGGACGGGCGAACCGAGCAACTCGGAAAAAACTTTGGTCTCCGCCTCGCAAATCTGCGGGAACTCAGCGGCCACATGCGACACCGGGCAGTGGAATTGGCAGAGTTGATCGCCCAGAGTGGCCGGATGTAGCGAAGCCACAAATCCCTCGGCTGTCAGCGCCGCGAC
>JAITSW010000018.1 GCA_031287505.1 Propionibacteriaceae bacterium | reverse complement strand
GGGTTCCAGAGAACTTCTAGGTGCTATGTACCACGCCGGTATGGCATTTCTGGCGCGTTTTCTACTTTGAGTCAAAATCTGTGGATAACAATTGTTTATCCACAGATTTGAAAAGTGGTTGGCGATTTTCGGCTCTGCGCCGTAATAACTCTTGTAGGGCGTACAACTAACCCGTCCTAAAGGGAGCAGTGTCATGGACAGGCAGTCCACCGGCAAATTTGGGGAAGACACAGCGGTTGAGTATTTGGAATCGCTGGGGTGGCGAATTATCGAGCGAAACTGGCGCTGTCCAGCCGGCGAGCTCGACATTATCGCCCAAGAGCCGGCGCCATGTGGCACGTTGGTCTTTTGCGAGGTCAAGGCTCGCCGCCGCATCCAAGATCGTCTGCCCGTGATGCCACTGGAGGCGATCACCGAGAAGAAGCTGCGCAAGCTCCGCGAACTCGCCCGGTATTGGTTGCGCGCCTCGGCTAAAAGTGCTCGGCATATTCGCATTGACGCCTTAGGGGTGATTATTTCCGCAGACGGTGCGGTATCGGTCCAGCATCGGCGGGGGATAGGTTCCAGATGAGAAAGGTGCCTTTGGCAAGGGCTTGGTCAGTGGCTCTGATCGGTATGGAAGGTGCCATGGTCGAGGTGGAGGCCGCCATCGGCAATGGGCTGCCGCGCACGGTTCTGGTCGGCCTGCCCGATGCCGCCCTCTATGAGTCACGAGATCGCTGTCGGGCTGCTATGGCCTCTGCGGAGCTGGGCTGGCCGATTGACCCGGTGACGATTAACCTCTCTCCAGCTTTCCTTCCCAAGACCGGTACCCACTATGACTTGTCTATTGTTGCCGCTGTTGGGGCGGCAAGGGGGCTTTGCGAACCGCGAAGCCTTGATGGGCGCGTCCTCTTGGGGGAGCTAGGGCTAGACGGCCGGGTAAGGCCGGTGCGTGGCATGTTGCCAGCCATCTTGGCGGCTGTGCAACACGATTTCAACAAGGTGGTAGTCCCGGCCGCGCAGATGGGAGAGGCATTGTTGGTCTCCGGGGTATCAGTTACCGGAGTACGCGACATCGCAGAGCTTTTCAGTGTTTTGCGCGGTGGCCCGGGGGCTCAGATGGCTCCGTCGTCCGCAAAACCTTCTTCTAGCACTTCCGAAAAGGATCTGGCGGATGTGGCTGGGCAGCTGGAAGCTAAATGGGCCTTGGAGGTTGCCGCAGCTGGTGGCCATCATCTCTTCTTGCACGGCCCTCCCGGGGTGGGGAAAACGCTGCTAGCGGAGCGTCTTCCAGGGATTCTCCCAGATCTCACCGAGGCTCAGGCACGGGAGGTGTCGGCTATTCACTCACTCGTCGGCTATGAGTTTGCCGATGGCCTGATTCGGCGTCCTCCTTATGTCAGTCCGCATCATTCGGCGTCAATGCCGGCTCTGGTGGGAGGAGGGGCGAGAATTGCGTCCCCGGGAGCAGTTTCGTTGGCGCATCAAGGTGTTTTGTTCTTGGACGAGGCTCCTGAGTTTTCCCCCAGGGTGATGGACGCTTTACGTATGCCTTTGGAGGGTGGGCAAATCGTCATTGCCCGAGCCAGTGCCACCACGGTTTTCCCAGCCCGATTCCAACTGGTCTTGGCAGCTAACCCGTGCCCATGTGGAATGGCTGCCACTGTGGGGGCGAAGTGCAAGTGTTCTTCGCTAGCCGTGCGACGCTATGCCGAGCGGGTCTCCGGACCTGTCAAAGATCGGATCGACATCCATCAACATCTCAAACCATTGCGAAAGTCCTTTTTGAGAGTTGCCGCGCAGACTAGCGAACCGAGTGCAAAAGTCTCACAGCGTGTCAGACTCGCTCGCGAGCGTCAACGATACCGGCTGAAATCGATGGGGTTTGAGAACAACTCCGAAGTCTCGGGTGCCGTCTTGCGTAAAGAGCTGCCGCTTCCCACAGATATCGAGCTTTTGGAGCGAGCCGTGTTGCTTGGCCAGTTGTCGGCTCGTGGCGTAGACAAAGTGCTGCGGCTTTCGTGGACAATCGCGGATTTGGCCGGAGCCGATGTGCCTACCGCAGAACACCTGCAAACGGCTATCGCCATGCGACGTGGAGAAGAGAACTAGATAAGAGATGTCAGGAAGAGAAATGACAAGTGAACGTATGGCCCGTATGGCGCTTAGCTGCGTCACCGAGCCCGCCAATCCGTTAGTCGCCAGGGCAATAGCAGAGTTTGGAGCGGTTGACGTTTGGGAAGGACTTTTGGCTCAGGACGGGCTGATGTCAAAGCGTGCTAGGGAGTTGAAGCTGAAGGAGGTGGTGTCTGAATGCGGTTCGCTCGGTATTCGCTTCGTCATCCCCGGCGATGACGAATGGCCGGCACAGGTAGAGCAACTGGGGTGTTGCGAACCCGTCCATAAACTCTGCGGTGCTCCCATCGGGCTATGGCTGCGTGGCGGTGGTGATCTGGCCAAGTTGTGTGCCCGTTCGGTATCAATAGTTGGGGCTAGGGCGGCAACTGCCTACGGGGAGCGGGCAGCAGGGGAGCTAGCCTGTGATCTGAGCGACGCGGGGTACGCGATCATCTCCGGCGGTGCCTTCGGAATCGATGCTGCCGCACATCGGGGTTGTCTAGCCGGCAGAACACCCACTATCGCCGTTCTGGCCGGGGGCGTGAACAGGGCATACCCGGAAGCTCATGCCAGCCTCTTCACCCGTATCGCAAAAGACGGGGTGTTGGTGAGCGAGCTACCGCCAAGTGAGCATCCCACCAAGGTGAGATTCTTAGGCAGGAATAGGTTGATTGCCGCCTTGGCTATCGGAACGGTAATCGTCGAAGGCGCCGTTCGCTCGGGTGCGAAGAATTCGATCACCTGGGCGACTTCTTTAGGACGCATCACAATGGCGGTGCCGGGCCCTGTGACAAGTGCGATGTCGTACTCTCCGCATCAGCTGATTCGCAATGCGGAGGCGGTCTTGGTAACCAACAGCCTAGAAGTTTTGGAGTTGGTGTGCCCAGGCGCGCCTGATGTCCCCAGGCCGGCCGTGCAACGCCGGGCAACCGATGATTTGAGCGAGAATGAGTTGCGCGTCTACGAGTTCATTCCCGGTAGAGGCAGCCGAAGCGCCGAAGAGCTCGCAATGCGGGCAGGCCTGAATATCCCCGTCTGCCTAAGCGTCTTGCACAGCCTGTGCGACAAAGAGTTGGTGATGCTCAATCCGGCAGATCAATGGCAGCTGAAGCCTGCGTCGCATGTTGCGATGGCCGATCATCTAGAAAATGCAGGTCTTCGCCTGCTATAGCCTCCGTCTTTGTTTCACCCGGTCTGTGTTTCGGCGCCGTCGCACCTTTGCCCTGGAAGTGTCTCCAACGAAAACGAGGGTGTCTGTGCAGGACGCTGGTGCCGTCGCGCCCTTGTCCGGGAAGTGTCTTCGACACCTCCCGGTAGAATTGGCTAGAGATTATGAGTAACCGGCGTTCGACGAAAACTATTGATTTGAGCCACAGATTTGCTATGGCGATTGCCTTGGGTATAGCAGTAATCTGCGTTTTGGCAGCGGGCTGCACGGTGCCGCGTGGTTCGCAGCTAACACCAATACCGGGGTTGGTTGTTGTAGATGCTGCTCCGCAGGTAGCCGGCTATGACCGATCTTGCAAGAAAGGCCGCGGTTGCGTATTCGGACAGTCTTGGAGTGATGACGCCGACGCGCAGTTTGGCCACGATGGCTGTGATACTCGAAACAACATATTGCAGCGAGACCTGAGGGATGTGAAGATCGTCAAGAGCGCCAAGAACTGCAAGGTTCAATCGGGCATCCTAAGCGATCCCTTTTCTGGCGAGGTAGTTCATTTTGACCGTGGCGATCCCCAAGAGGTTCAGATAGACCATGTCTTCCCACTGGCAGTTGCCTGGGAGAGGGGCGCATCCGCCTGGGAACTTGACGTCCGTAGAACATTTGCGAACGACCCACGCAACTTACTGGCCGTTTCCAAAGCAACGAATCAGGCCAAGGGAGCCAAGATGCCAACTAATTGGGTACCTGAAACGATGTCTGGAAAGTGTGTATACGCGAGGACCGTCATCGATGTGGCCAGGAAATACCAGCTCATCCTCACCTGGGCAGAGGTCATGGTGTTGCGGGAGCTCGAAGACTCAAACTGTGGCTAGATAATCCCAAATCTCGCTTCTGGGTGATGGCTGAGACTGGTTGGGTACGTCGGCTAACGGGTAACCAACAGGGTTTCTGCATGATTGACCACCTGAGAGCTGTAGAGAAAAAGCACATCGGCATCGGCATCGATTTGAACGTACCGCGTCAACAATTTGGAGTTGATGTAGCGCAAATCTACCAAGACGACTTCACTGTAGGAATCCAGCAACAGCGGTGTCAGGCTGGAGCCGAAAGAATCCCGGAAGACCACTAGCTGCCGCTTTTTTGAAACTGTCGGGTTGCCCAGTCGGATCAACGGTTGCGGGCCGCCGAGAAAAACATCGTAGGGATCTGGGCCGGTGAAACGGTCAAGTTGGTAAAGCAAACCTGGTTCAAAACTGCCTGTCTGCGCGTTTAGGTAGCCGGTTTGAATCTGGTCGATCACCGGGCTGGTTAGGTAAAAAAGCTGGTCGGGCGGCATCGGCAACGCAAGCTGGCCGGCGAAGGTTCCCCAAAAAGACCCGACGAGCTTTTGCTCGGTGCCACGGGCCGGATTGAAACCCATGCTCTGGCCTAAAGTGCTTGCCACATTTTCCAGCTTGACCTGATTCCAGTGTAGGTCGGTGGTGTAGTAGTCCTCCGAACTCAGGGCGCTGGTCAAATCAACTTCGGTGAGTTCGCTTAGCAATGGTGTGATAATCGTCTTCACCTGCGCCGGATCGTAGCCGGGGAAATCCTCTAGATAGCTGCTCTTATCCGGAATGACGGCATAAAAGTGACGTCTGCCGGGCAGGCTGGCGGCCACAGTGGCGATTTTTTCCGCGCAAAGCCGAACCGAGTCTGGGCGGACAGCTTCAAATTGCCCGACCTGGCCATCGCTACGGTATCGACCGTCTACATCGCTTTGGCGAAACAGGTCAAGCTTTGTGAAAGAAACAATGCCCCGAAGTTGTTCTCGACCCGGGAAACGATCTGACAAGTAGCTTTCAAAGCTTTTGTCCCAACCGCCATCGATCAATTTCGCCATTGAAGGAGGCTCGGCAGGTGGCCGCCGTTCTCCCGGAAGGATGTTCTCAGGTTTGGCGAAAAGCAGTGCCAGCCCGCTGCCGCCAATGGCGAGGATAAACGCAACCGCCATCACCATTGGTTTGAGCGAGGATGTCGATTCGGTTCGGATTTTCGTGTCGGACATAGCTTAGAACCTGAAATAGATGAATGGGTTAAAGGAATTGCTTACTAAGAATGCGGTGGCCAAGAACAATAATCCGAGTAGGATGACCGGTTCGACGATAACCGCCAGCCGCGGGAAACGTTCGCCGCAACGTTTCATGACTCGAGCCGGCAACGGTGTCGCCGCGGCAATCGCCAACCCCAATACAATTGCATTGCTGCGCAGGTAGTACCAGGCAGCCCCAGACGCCGCGACGCCGCTCCCGCCAAAAAGTGCGAGCAGGGTTTGCCCGATTTCCCCTAGGTCGGCGGCATCAAAGAAGACCCATCCCACCACAATGGCGAGCAGAGCGTAAACATGCCCAAACACGGCCGGGAATTTGGCCAGCATTTCCTTTAGCCACAGCTTTTCGACAATCAATATCAGGGCGAAATATCCTCCCCAGGCCAGAAAGTTCCAAGCTGCCCCATGCCAAAACCCTGTCAAACACCAGACGATGACCAGATTCGCGCACATGCGGTAAACGCCATTCTTACTTCCCCCGAG
>JAITSW010000260.1 GCA_031287505.1 Propionibacteriaceae bacterium | reverse complement strand
AGCAATATTCTTGTCCTTGTTGTGATCTGAATAGCCAGCTTTGCTCCCGGTCTTCGTTGCCGATGTGACGGAAAGCACTGAGGCGTGATCGGATGGAAATATCAAATCGGTGGAATTGCCATTTCCCGCTGCAGCCACAATGACGACGCCTTTGCTAATCGCATTTGCAATTGCCCGGTCAAATTCGGCGTGTCGAATCCCGTCGCTGTAATACGTTCCATTGCTGATGTTGATGACCTTGCAGCCCTGTTGCACGGCATAGTTGATACCCTTTGCCGTTTCGGTGAGCGTTACACCGGTCTGGGCGTCACTACTGCCGATGTGAACCGTCTTTATCGGCACGATTTCTGCGAAATTATTCGCGATACCGGCGATTCCTATTCCGTTGTTCGCCACCGCGCCAAAAATCCCGGCCACATGAGTGCCATGTCCACTGCCGGATGTCAAAGACACATCGCGGTTCTCATAAAATGTGTTCCAAGCCAGCGATTTATTGATATTGCCCGCTAGGTCGGGATGGTCGATGTCGAAGCCGTTGTCGAGAACAGCGACCCGCAATTTCTTTGCCGAAGCCGGCATGAGCGCCCAGGCTTTGTCGATGTGGGTGTAAGGATATAACTGACTGGAGTACGGATCCTCAAAGGGTTTGAAGATCCATTGCTTGTCAAAGTCTTTATCGTTAGGTGCGGCGAATGCCACCGCCGGGGCAGCCGCGGCGGAAAGAGCCGTTGACGACCCGGCGAACACGCCAAAAGCCAAAACAGCGGCCAAGGCGCCAGCCAGTTTCTTTCCGATATGTTTCTTCGTTTCTAATTCAGACATGTAATCCCTAAACTATTCCTCTTACAATTTGGCGCATAGTCGTCCTAGCGCTATATGGCGTTGCTTGCCGCAGGGGGTTCTAAAGGTATTAAGAACGCAGGCTGGGAACACCTAATTACTGTTCAAGCCCGCCTTGCGACCGTGTAAAGCTTACCCGAGGCTCTGAGCTTGTTCGAGTCAAATTCCGCAATTTTCGCTGAAGGCGAACAGATTCCCCAGTTTATGAAGATGCCTCTGACCAGATCTGCGAGTCCAAAATGTCAGCATCGAGCTTGGTCTTTGCCTGGCGCGAAGAGCAGCCGTATCTAGGAAGGCGGGGTCAGTGATTTTGCTAGTTCACCGGTTGTCCAGGAGCCTTTGGGAGGTTCATGTTTATGGCACATACCGGCCACTCAGCGTGACAAGTCATACGCCCCCTGTCCCGGCTACCCCCCCCTGCCGCGCTATGTCATGTCATGGTACTCACCACCCAAAAAACACTAGACTGATCGTATTTCCTTCAGAACAGCGAGGGCGCAGTGTTCGAAAGCCTGAAAGCTTTAATCAGTGGAACTACAGTCCCAAAGGGCTTAACAAAGCTATTCAAGCCGTTTGCGGAGAAAAACCCTGCGCTGTCCGCTCGATTGGCCAGGTATGTTGTAGACGGCAGTGAAGCCAAAACCGTGTTTTCACTCAGCGCGGTCGAGCGGCAGCAATTCGATAGCTGCGGAAACTGGCTCACTGGAGATCAATATGCTGTGTTAGCTTCACAGAAGGCGCTCAATGCCGAGCAGTGGTTCCGACTCGGACAGCTTTATGCGTTCTGCGATTCCACAAGCCAGGTCTCGACAGAGCCACTGTGGTTCGCGGCGTTGCAAAAACGCCGCAGTCGGGCAGATCGGAAAAACTCGGGGAAAGTTTGGGACGTTGCCTTCCTCGACAGCGTTCTGAATGCCGGTGCTGTCGATTATGCCGATCGTCCCTTGGCGATTATCACAGCTTTCTTTGCCTTCGGCACTAAGAGCGCAAAAGACCAACCACAGTTTGAAGAATTCTTATGGCAACAACTTGGTTTGGTGGAAGCGGCGCTGAATAACGTCGACCTCGAAGCCAAACTTGCTTCCTTAACTTGGCTAGCTAAAGCACCTGTTGAAGTAAGGGTCTCCCTGGCGCCGACGTTGGTGAAATACGCCGTCAACTCCTCCAAGCAGCTTCGCGAAATGTCTTTGCTGCTCATTGACGATCTGCCAGAACCAACCAGAAGCCAAGCACTGGCTGCGGCACTCAACCAGGGAACGTCGGCCACCAGCGGCAATGTCATTGACCGCCTGGTGCGGAATGGCGAATGGGGGCGAGTGGTGTTGCAGTCTGCCCTAGCTGAAAACAGAGGCGGGAAACGTGACGAACTGATCGCCGCGGCTCTTGAACGATCTGCGACAATAGCCGCAGCCCCCGAGATTGAATTGGCGATTCCGCCACCCCCACCGCTGGATCGAGCTCCCCTTGGCGACGATTTCATCAAGACTTTGGCGGGCATAGTAGCTTCAAGAATTGCCTCGCTGGCGAAAAACACCGACAAACCCTCAGACTATTTGAAGTCGCTGCAATCGCTCGGCAATAGTGACTATCGGGCAATCGTCGACTACCTGAACGGGGTGAGCAATCGTCGCCCCAAAGCCTTGAAACTAATAGCCCACCAGTTGCCGGCAAACCTCCCCCTCACCCTAATCCAAGCCGCTCGCCTGACAGTAGATGAGGGCATTCACAAGCGCCGGATTCCCCCATATCGAATCAGCCAGATGATTGACCTAGACCACGATCTGCGCTCATTAGCGCAGGCTGCCGCATTAGCGAAGGTAACCAATCCGATTGATTGGGCAGCCGAACTCGCTTTCCATTGGGGTTGCGGCGTTAAAGCATTCTCTCCGGCTAACGTCTGGCCATTTTTTGCCGAACATCCGGCTCTCCTTGACAAAGCACTCGGCCTAATTCCGAAAACGGATGTTTTCGACCCCTACTACATCACCATTGATACTGGATTGCAGGTTTTGGAAACATTTCCAGTGCCGCCGAATAAATACATTCCCCGGCTAACTGAGTTAGCCACCGGGGAATCGAAGACCCATCGACGCCGGGCTCAGAGAATCCTGGAAAAGCAACCGCAATGCCTGGCGATTGCGCTACAGCCTTTGAGTGATAGCAAGGGCGAGATCAGAGCATCCGCTGCGGCTTGGCTTGGTCGCCTCGGAGATCCGGCGGCCATCGAACCGCTACGTCTCGCCTTGGCAAAAGAGAAACGCGAACCTGTGCAGGCCGCCATGCTGTCGGCACTCCAACTGCTTGGCGACGACATCTCCGCTGATTTGTCGCCGGAAAAAATGTTGGCTCAGGCAACGAAGGGCCTCAAAGCAGGCCTGCCCGCCGGTCTTAGCTGGTTCCCGGCTGATGCCCTGCCGCAGTGCCATTGGAGTGATGGCGAATCTGTTGACGCTGCGATCCTGCGTTGGTGGGTGGTGTTGGCATATAAACTGAAAAACCCGAGCGGAGCCGGCATATTGGCGCTTTATGTGTCGCAACTTGACCAACCGAGCCAAGAGGCTCTTGGCTCTTTCATACTTGACGCCTGGATTGCCCATGACACCGAGCATCCCAGCAGTGATGAGTGCCGGGCTTACGCCGAGGCCGAGGTTGATTCCAAATACGCCACTTATCAAAGCTGGGCAAAAAGGTACCGGGATGATTTTTTCGCCGCTAAGGCAGCCCTCACCAAAGACCAGGTTTTCGAAGAGCTGCGGCGGGAAAAGGGAAACGAGTATCTCGCAAGCGCGATCAACGACAAAGGCATCCTCGCCCTCGCCGTTGGCGCCCCCGGCCACCACGTCCTGCAGGCGTCGCAAAACTACATCCGAAATCATGGCCGGCGCCGGGCTCAGGTTGAGGCGCTGGTCTTGGCGGCATCAGCGAATGACGATCCTTCCGCAATCCAATTTGTGCTCAGTGTGGCGCGGAAATTCAAGCAAGAAACAGTGCGCGTCAAAGCCGCTGAACTCAGTCAGGATATTGCCGAGCGTAGGGGATGGAGCCTTGACGAGCTAGCAGACCGGACGATTCCGACCGCTGGATTCGATGAGGATGGGGCGCTCATCCTCGACTTTGGCCCACGTTTCTTTGTCGGACGGGTGTCCCGCTCCCCCAAAACCGGTGCTTTCACAATTGACCTCTTTACCGCTGAGGGAAAAGCAATCAAAGCATTGCCGAAACCCGGGATGGCCGACGACGACGAACTTGCCAAAGAGGCCCGCAAACAGTTGTCCACCTCGAAGAAAGAGCTTTCGCAGGTGGCAAAACTGCAAGAATCGCGCCTGTTTGAAGCCATGTGCGTTGGGCGGGCCTGGAATAACTCCAGTTGGTTGGAATACGTTGCCCAACATCCAATCATGCGTCACCTGGTCGCCACTTTGGTGTGGAAAACCTGGGATACCGCTCAAAGCGAGTACCGCATCCTGCGGCCAACTCCCGAGGGCGAATTGCTTGATGTAGACGATGACGAAGTCTTGCTTTCCCCAACTGGAATGATTGGGCTGGCCCACCTGGCAACAATAACCCCCGCAGAAACAGCACTGTGGCGCCAACACCTGGTCGACTATCAGGTAACCCCGCTATTTAGCCAGTTCAGTGGAAACGCCCCCGCTTTTGCCAAAGGAGACACCACTGTCAGCGATCACCAAGGTTGGCTCTCCGATTCGTTCGCAATCCGCGGCCGTGCCGCTAAACGCGGCTACACACGCGGACAAGCAGAAGACGGTGGATGGTTTGGTGAATACTTCAAGAATCTGTCAGGTTCTGATATTCGAGTGGTGGTCAGCTTCACTGGTTCTTTTGTCCCCGAAGAACAGATTTCCGCAGCCGTCACCGAACTGAGTTTCGAGCATCAGGGCAAGCAAATGCTGTTGGCCAACGTGCCACCGATTTTGTTGGCAGAGTCTTATGCAGACTACGCCTATATAGCCGAAGCTGGAACATTCGACCCAGATTGGGAGAGC
>JAITSW010000233.1 GCA_031287505.1 Propionibacteriaceae bacterium | reverse complement strand
CATCCAAGAGGTCGCTAGGCTGCAGCTGGGCAGCCACGTCACTCACCTTTTGGTTATTGATGTAGGCCCCGCCCTCCTGGATGGCTCTGCGAGCCGCACCTTTACTGTTTACCACACCGGAGGCCGCCAAGACATCAATCACTGGGGGGAGCTCTTGAGAGACTGCCAACGAGACGGCCTTTAGTTCCTTGGCCACCGCAGCCAGTGTTGGGGCATCCAACTCATGCAGCTCTCCCCTACCGAAGAGAGCGGCAGCAGCAGCTGTGGCCGCGATGCGTTCGGCCGGCGAATGAACAAGGTCCGTGACGTCATCCGCCAAAGCCCGCTGGGCTGCGCGCAGATGCGGTTCCCCTTTGGTTTGCCGTTCCAGCTCTTCAATCTCGGCGCGGGTGCGATTGCCAAAGATTTTCAGATAGTCGATGACTTTTTCGTCCTCGGCATTTAGGAAAAACTGGTGGAAGGCGTACGGGCTCGTCATCTGCGGGTCTAGCCAAACGGTGCCAGATTCAGTCTTGCCAAATTTTGTGCCGTCAGCCTTCGTGAGCAGCGGCGTCGCAAGGGCATGGGCCTTGCCACCATCCGAGCGCCGGATGAGCTCAACGCCTGCAGTGAGATTGCCCCATTGATCCGAGCCGCCGGTTTGCAAAGTACAGCCGTAACGACGGTAGAGTTCCAGGTAGTCCAGGCTCTGCAATAGGACATAGGAAAACTCGGTAAACGAGATGCCGGATTCCAGACGAGCCTTGACGACTTCGCGCTCCAGCATCCGGTTGACTGGGAAATGCTTGCCGATATCTCGCAGGAAATCCAGCGTCGAGAGCTCGGCCGTCCAGTCATAGTTGTTGACGAGGATCGCAGCATTATCGCCGGTGAAATCGACGTATTTGCTCACCTGCGAACGAATACGCTCCACCCAAGCATGCACCAATTCCTTCGGATTTAGATTTCGCTCGGAACTCTGCTTCGGATCGCCTATCAGGCCGGTAGAGCCGCCAACCAAGAGAATGGGACGATGCCCGGCAGCTTGCAGCCTGCGCACCAGCATCAGCTGAACGAGGTTACCCATATGAATACTGGGAGCAGATGGGTCAAACCCCACATAAAAGCGTACCGCCCCAGCATCAAAATGTGCCGACAAGGCATCTGCGTCCGTTGAATGGGCAATAAAGCCGCGCCAAGCTAATTCGTCAAGTAATGCATTCACTCCCACAACTTTACTTGACCTTCACCACGGTTAGGCCAAGGTGTTTACCGCCGCGCGGAGCTCGGCAAGCTGCTTTGCAACTGCATCGGGGGCGGTGCCACCTCTGCCATTACGGGAAGCAACCGAGCCCTCCACCGTGAGCACACTCAAGACCTCGGGGGTGAGCAGCTCGGATATTTGCGGCAATTGCCCAGCTTTCAAATCACCCAACTCGATTTGGCGTTCTTCGCAATACCTCACCGCAGCTCCGGCAATCTCGTGGGCTTGCGCGAAGGGCACCCGCCGCCTAACAAGCCAGTCGGCAACATCGGTGGCCAATGAGAAGCCCTGCGGGGCGAGCTCTGCCATTCGCCCGGTATTGAAAGTCAAAGTCGAAACTAGGCCGGCCACGGCCGGCAACAACACAGCCAACTGATCTAGACCATCGAAAACGGGCTCTTTATCCTCCTGCAGATCGCGGTTGTATGCCAGCGGCAAGCCTTTGAGGGTGGCCAGCAAGCCGGCGAGGTTGCCAATCAGCCTACCGGCTTTCCCACGGGCTAACTCGGCCACGTCGGGATTCTTCTTTTGCGGCATGATCGATGATCCGGTGGACCACTCGTCCGCCAAAGTGGCAAAACTGAATTCTTTGGCGCACCACAAGATGACGTCCTCGGCCAATCTAGAAATGTCCACCGAAATCTGAGCCAGGATATAAGCCTCTTCGGCGACTAGATCGCGGGCAGCCGTCCCATCTATCGAATTGGGGACGGAATCGGCAAACCCCAACTCTCGAGCCACGAGTTCCGGGTCGAGCCCAAGGGAGGTGCCTGCCAGCGCTGCCGAGCCATACGGGCTGACATTGAGTCGCCGTTCCAGATCGCGCAACCGCTGTAGGTCGCGGACTAGCGGCCAAGCGTGTGCCAGCAGATGGTGGCTGAGCAAGATGGGCTGGGCGTGTTGCAAATGGGTGCGTCCAGGCATGATCACGCCTAGATGTGCTTCAGCCTGTCCTGACAGAGCTTCGATTACGGCGATGACATTCGCCCCTAGATCAGCATTTGCATCCTTTAGGTACATCCGGATCAGAGTCGCAATTTGATCATTTCGAGAACGTCCAGCTCGCAGTCGTCCACCTAGATCTGCCCCGACAATCTCTATCAGGCCGCGCTCGAGAGCCCCATGGACGTCTTCGTCGCTGACTGCTGCTGCAAAATCGCCCGCTAACACCCGCTCTTTGAGAGTGTGCAGCCCGGCAACCATGTCTTTATACTCTTCGTCGGTGAGTAGTTGCGCCTGCCGTAGCGCAGCCGCATGTGCAATTGAGCCGCAGATGTCGGCAGGAGCCAAGCGCCAGTCAAATTGCGTCGACTTGCTCAACGCAAACATGGCTTCGGCGGGACTGCCCGCAAAACGCCCACCCCAAAGGGTGCCTTGACCGGCTTGTGAAGAAGTACTCATCTAGATTTCCTTTTGTTGTGCCCGGTCTTGGCCTGCGGCGGATTGCGAAAGGTTCAGCAGTGCCACCGCCATCTTTTCACCGCCATCGCTATCCCTGGTGATTATCAGGACGGTGTCATCCCCGGCTATGGTGCCCAGTATTTCGTCCCAACCGACCTTGTCTATTGCGGAGGCGAAAAACTGGGCAGCTCCGGGGGGGGTGTGGAGGACGGCGATGTTTGCTGACCCCTGAGCTGACACCAGCAATTCGCCAGTCAGTTTGGCCAGCTTTTCGGGGGCTGTCGTGCTCACGCTTGCAGTGCTTAACGAATAGCAAAGCTCTCCGGCAGAGTTGCGCACCCGAACGGCACCTAAATCGACTAGATCCTTGCTGAGAGTTCCTTGCGTCACCGTTACGCCTTCGGCAGCCAGCAACGAAACGAATTCGCTTTGGCTTGAAATGCAGGAGCGCTCGATTAGCTCAGCTATGCGGGCCTGGCGAGCGATCTTGGTGAGCGGGGCTGGCATTAGCTGCTGGCTTTGGCTTGATCAAGCAGGAACGGCAGAGCCGAAACGAATGGCTCTAGCTGAGCTTGCGTAATAATCAAAGGCGGCACCAAGCGCAGGATATTGGGACGCGGAGCATTGACGACAAAACCAGAATCTAAAGCCAGGTCAGCCACCTTCACAGCCAGCGGCTCGTTTAGAACTATGCCTCGCAGCAAACCCCTCCCCCTGACTTCAACAATGAAGGGATGATTCAGCGCGGTGATGGAATCGACCAGATACTGACCAATCTTGGTGGCATTGGCCAACAAACCATCGCGTTCGATAATGCTCACCACTGCCAGACCTGCCGCAGTGGCCACCGGATTGCCGCCAAAAGTGGAGCCGTGAGAGCCAGGGGCAAGTAGTTGGGCAGCTTTGCCGGTAGCGACGCACGCCCCAATAGGGAACCCACCCGCAAGCCCCTTGGCTAGCGTGATGATATCGGCAGTAATGCCTGAAGGTTCCGATGCCAGCCAGGTGCCGGTTCGCCCCATGCCCGTCTGCACTTCGTCCAGCCACAGCAGCGCCCCGGCCTGGGAAGTGATTTCACGAGCAGCAGCCAGGAAACCATCCACCGGCTCGACAACCCCGTTCTCGCCCTGGATGGGCTCGATAACAACAGCCGCAACGTCCTCATCGACGGCGGCCGCAAGTGCATCGACGTCCCCAAAAGGAACAAACTCCACGTACCCTGGTAAAGGCTCAAATGGCTCCCGGTAAGGCGCATTGAAGGTCAGCGCTAGGGCTCCCAACGTCCGTCCATGAAAAGCACCTTCCATGGCGATGAGCTTTTTTCGCCCCGAAATGCGGGTGATTTTGAACGCGGCCTCGTTGGCCTCGGTGCCCGAATTGGTGAAGAACACCTTGGCATCAAGCCCAGGACTATTCTCGGTGACTACCGAGACCAGCTTTTCGGCAAGCGCCACCTGGGTGGGGGTGGCAAAGAAATTGGAGACGTGGCTCAGCGTCGAAAGCTGCGACGAAATCGCACCCAGCAGTTGCGGATGAGCGTGGCCTAGAGAATTGACGGCGATGCCGGCCAGCAAATCCAGATACTTGTTGCCGTCTGCGTCCCAAAGATAGACGCCCTCCCCGCGTACAAAAACCCGTTTGGGCGGCCCAAAAGTATTCATGATCGCGTTTGTATAACGCTCAGTGAGCTGCGCGCTGGCAGCGCCTGGTGTGGTTTCTTGGATTTCACTCATTGTTTGTGCCTTCCACTGCGTCTTTTACTAGGGTGCCAATGCCGTAATCGGTGAATATCTCGAGCAATAGCGAATGCTCCACCCGGCCATCAATGACGGTGGCGCGCGAGACTCCCCCACGTACTGCATTCAGACAGGCCTCCATCTTGGGACGCATCCCCGACTGAAGAGTGGGAAGCAGCGCCTCCAAATCGTCGGCTGCGATCTCATGGATGATTTCCTCGCTATTTGGCCAATCGGCATACAGGCCCGCAACGTCGGTGAGCATTACCAAGCGGGAGGCCTTTAGGGCGACGGACAAAGCGGCTGCGGCAGTGTCGGCGTTCACGTTGTAGACGTTCCCATCTTCATCTGGAGCTACTGTGGCCACCACTGGGATGCGCTTGGCCTTGATGAGGTCAAGCACTGTTTCGGGACGAACCTTCGTCACTTCGCCCACCAAGCCCAGATCGACTTCTAGGCCATCGACCTCGATCTCTTTGCGCTCGGCGGTGAGTAGGCCAGCATCTTCGCCAGAGAGCCCGACCGCCAATGGGCCATGGGCGTTTATCAGACCGACCAACTCGCGGTTGACCTGACCCATTAGCACCATACGGACTACATCCATGGCTTCGGGAGTGGTTACCCGCAAGCCACTTTTGAATTCACTCTTGATATCCAGCCGTTTGAGCATGTCGGAAATCTGCGGGCCTCCACCGTGGACTACCACCGGCTTGACACCCACCAAGCGCAGGAAGGCGATGTCTTCGGCAAACGCTGATTTGAGCTTGTCGTCGATCATGGCGTTGCCGCCGTACTTGATGACTATTACCTTGCCTACGTACTGTTTGAGCCAAGGCAGAGCCTCGATCATTATGGCGGCCTTGGAAAGAGCGTCGGGAGGTAGGTTTGGTTCAATGGTCATTTTGTTCTCAATTTAGACTTGGAATGAATGCTGTCTTTTTGTCGGCCTTTGGCCGACGATGAATTCTCACTTTCGCAAGAATGACAAGGGGGAGAAGCACATGGGATGGCATCGGGCTTATGTTGAGTATTCGGCATTTTCTTTTACGTATCCGTAGGTTAGATCGTTCGTCCAGATGGAGGCAGCGCTGGTGCCAGCGGCTAGCTGGATTTCTACTACTACCTCACGGCCATCCAGGGATACTTGGCTGCGGTTCTCACCTAGCTGACCGTCTTTGAAAACGGGGGTGCCGTTGAAGAGGACGCTGACCTTGTCGGAATCGAAAACTGCCTGGGTGACGCCTACTGCCGAGAGCACTCTGCCCCAGTTCGGGTCGTTGCCGAAAATGGCGCACTTAAACAGATTAGAACGGGCAACTTCGCGGGCAACTTCGAGGGCATCTGCCTCGCTGGCAGCACCGGTGACCCTTACCTCGACGTCATGCGCAGCCCCTTCGGCGTCCCCAATTAGCTGCCGCGCTAGCGACCGGCAGACTTGGGCCAAACGGTTTGCGAAGTCGGCTTCAGCGGGGGCAATACCGCTGGCGCCGTTGGCCAACAAGATGACAGTGTCGTTGGTTGACATGCACCCGTCGGAATCGGCGCGGTCAAAGGTGAGGGACGTGGCTGTGCGCAGCGCTCGATTTAGCACCTCCAACCCAACCCTCGCGTCGGTGGTGATTGTCGCCAGCATGGTGGCCAAACCGGGGGCGAGCATGCCGGCGCCCTTTGCCATGCCTCCCACGCTCCAGCCAGCCGGGTCTTTCCACTGAGCCATTTTCGGGACGGTATCGGTGGTCATGATGGCTTGAGCCGCATTTGAGCCGCCATCGCTATCAAGTTCGGCCACAACAGTAGCTATCCCGGAGGCAATGTTGCTCATTGGCAACCGTTCACCAATGAGACCGGTGGAACAAATAGCTACCTGCTCAGGTGAAACCCCAATCTGCTCAGCCACCCAGTGCGCGCTTTGCTCAGTATCGGCATACCCGGCGGCTCCGGTACAGGCATTCGCGCCACCCGAGTTTAGGAGTACCGCCATTACTTCACCGCCCGCAACAATTTTTCGGGACCATTGGACGGGCGCAGCCGGGAATCTGTTCGAAGTGAACACGGCGGCTGCGTTAAAATCCGGCCCTTTGTTGACGACCAGAGCTAGATCTTTCTTGCCACTGGCTTTGATACCAGCGGTGACTCCAGCTGCCAAAAAGCCTTTGGCGGCGGTAACACTCATTTTGATTCCCTCTTTCTCGCTGCCCCTACGGCGCGACTCCGGCGGTTGGTAAGCCCAAACTCTCGGGCAGGCCCAGCGCAATATTCATAGACTGGATGGCTCCCCCAGCGGTGCCCTTTGTCAGATTGTCGATGGCAGATACTGCCACCAGTCGCTTGGCAGCCTCATCCACAGTTACCTGCAGATGGACGGCGTTGGAACCGACTACCGATTGCGTCACTGGCCAGACGCCCTCAGGAAGCAAGGTGACGAAGGGTTCGTTGAAGTAGGCCTTTTCGTAGGCCTGGCGCACATCCGAGACAGTCACACCTGGATGCAGCGGAGCCGAACAAGTAGCCAAGATACCTCGGGACATCGGCACCAGCAGCGGAGTAAAAGACAATGCTGGCTGCTGAGCACCGAGCAACCTAAAGTTCTGCAAGATCTCGGGGACGTGACGATGGACTCCCCCCACGCCATACGCGCTGGCCGAGCCCATTATCTCACTGGCGAGCAGCTGCGGCTTCAAAGACTTTCCGGCTCCTGAAGTGCCGGACGCGGCTACCACCACAACGTCGTTCCCAGAAATCAGGAAGGCGGTGAACGCCGGGAGCAAAGCCAATGTCACAGCCGTCGGATAGCAGCCTGGAACAGCGATGCGCTTGGTGGCGGACAACACCCCGCGCTGCCCGGGAAGCTCCGGGAGACCGTAGAGCCACTGCCCCAAGTACTCGCTTTGGTAGAACTTTTCC
>JAITSW010000202.1 GCA_031287505.1 Propionibacteriaceae bacterium | reverse complement strand
CAGCCAGGTAAGCTCGGCGGAGTGGGTTGTCTCTAGCAATTCGGCTGCGGATTTCTGCGCGTCGAATTGTCTGGCATAGCCGCGGATCTTAGCCGCTTTGTCTTTATCGGCGGCCTGAGCGGCCGTCCGCTCAAAAAGCGCGCCACCTTCGAGGCAAACGAGTTCTTTGTCTACCCCGGCTAAGAGTTTGGCTCTGGAATTGTGCAGCCAGGTGTGCCAAGGATCAGACCAGCCTTCGATGCGGAAATGCCACAAGCCAAGCTTGTCCAAACGCACCCAGGCCTCCCACAGGTCAAGACCCCATGGCTGGATCTGATGCATATCCACACGACGGGTGACACCGTCTGGAGCGGTGAGTATGACTGAGGCCTTTACCGCGTCATGACCTTCGCGAAAGACGGTGGCACGTATTGGAAATTGCTCTCCCACCACCGCTTTTGCCGGGTAGGCGCCAAACTCGATGACAGGGGAAACACCGCTTACCGGGATGCGCCCAAAGCCGGCGGGAGCCGAGCTGTCGGCGGGGAGGGTGGGCGAAACGTCGACAAGGGTTGCGGGCTTCTCGGCCATCGGGGCAGCCGGTGTTTTGGGAGCGGACTTTTTTGATTGTTGTGGGCTCACTATTTGTCCTTTAGCTGACAGCCGGAAGGCCTCCGGTAAGTACGACGACGGTATTTGCGGGCACGTTCAGTGTTTCACCGGCCGCGAGCGGTTCTTTGCTAATCTCATCCGGTAGCCCTGTGTGGGCGGCAACCTGCCAGGCGGCTGCCCACGAAGAACCGGGCAAGACGAAATCTATTGGTTCGCTGCCACCGTGGACAATGGCTAAGACCGGGCCGTCAATGTCGAACAGATACATTCCAATCGTTCTGCGGTTTCCGTCATGCCAGTCGCCCTCCGACATTTCACAGGCATTTTCGGTCAGCCAAGCCACCTCGCCGGGGCCGAATTGCTCACCCGGGCCATTGGTTGCCTGCAGCGGAAGCCTCCAACTGCGCGGACGCAGGATGCGGCGCTCTTTGCGCAGCCGAAGCAGGCTAGAAGTGAATTCGCGCATAGACTCCCAACCAGGGGAACTGCTCCAATCGACCCATGAGATCGGATTGTCTTGGCAGTAGGCGTTATTGTTTCCCCCTTGTGTTCGCCCAAATTCGTCGCCGGCGCAAATCATCGGAATACCAACAGAGAGCAGCAACGTCGCCATGATGTTTTTCGCGGTGCGCACTCGCGCCGCGACAATCTGCGGGTCGCTAGTTTCGCCCTCATAGTCATGGTTGAACGAACGGTTGTCATCAGTGCCATCGTGATTGTGTTCGCCATTCGCCTCGTTGTGCTTGAGGTTGTAGCTCACTACGTCCCGCAGGGTAAAACCATCATGACAGGTCGCGTAGTTGATTGAGGAAGACGCCGTACGCCCGCCATGGTCGTAAATATCGGACGAGCCGGAGAGCCGGGTGGCGAGTTCTTGCACATTGTTGGACGTGCCCCGCCAGAAATCGCGGATGAAATTGCGGTATACGTCGTTCCATTCTGACCAGCCGACGCCCCATCGTCCAACCTGATAGCCATAGGGTCCCAAATCCCAAGGCTCTGCAATCATCACACGATTGCGCAGGATCGGGTCTGCCGCGATGAGTTGCTTGAAACGGTGGTTTTGGTCGATCTCATGAAGTGAACCGCGAATAAGGGTGGAAGCCAAATCGAAGCGAAAACCGTCGACGCCCATGTCGGCGGCCCAATAGCGAAGCGAATCGAGGATGAGTTGGAGGACTTGGGGGGACGAGGTGTCGACGGCGTTGCCAGTGCCCGTGACGTCGTAATCGTCGTGGTTATTGTGGGTGAGCCGGTAGTAGGCACCGTGGTCGATGCCACGAAAACACAGCGTCGGGCCTTCGTGTCCGCCCTCTCCCGTGTGGTTGTAGACGACGTCCAAAACCACCGAGATATCAGCCTGGTGCAGAGCCGAAACCATTTGTTTGAACTCGATGACTTGCTCGCCATACTCACCGGATGCCGAATATCCGGCATGCGGGGCGAAGAAGCCCAGCGTGTTGTAGCCCCAGTAGTTTTTTAGGCCGCGGCCAATCAAAAACGGCTCGGAGACAAAATGCTGCAGGGGTAAAAACTCGATGGTGTTGATGCCCAAAGTACGCAGATAGGCGATATTTTCGGGATGGGCGAAACCTGCGTATGTGCCCCGCAATTCGAGCGGGATTTTCTCATTGAGCTTGGTGAAGCCGCGCAAATGCGTCTCATAGACCACCATTTCCTCTATCGGGCGCGGCTGCGCCAGCGGCGTCGCCGGCGCCGAGTCGCCCACCACGATCGACAGCGGCACGGCGAAAGCCGAATCTTGCGTGTCGAGTGTGTAATTGTCTTTCTTGGTGTGGTCGAAAATTGGGCCGGAGTAATCCACATCTGAGGTGATTGCGCGGGCGTATGGGTCAAGATCGAGTTTGGCGGGGTTGAAACGCTCGCCCTTATCGGGATCCCACGGGCCGTGCAGACGGAAACCGTAACGTTGGCCAGGGCCGACATCAGGGGCGAAAACCCGCCAAATCCCGTCCGGCCCGTCTGTCATGTCGAGGTTGTACTGGCTGCGATCATCGGACACCAAAGCCAGCTCAACCCGGGTGGCTCGCGGGGCCCAGAGCGAAAAGTGGGTGCCATCGCTTTGGGGAACGGCTCCAAGAGTCATAATCTCGCTTTCTGGTGATAGTTTGCCGGGCTAGTAGAATCAACCCAATAGTAAGTCTCGTATCACTCAAGCATAGTGAAAAACTCAACTAAGGGGCGGCGTATCGATGGCGGCGGCATATCTCGACCACGCTTCCTCATCGCCGCTTCGGCCGGTTGCCGCTGCAGCAATGGCCGCCATCTGGGAGCTGCCGGGGAATCCTTCGTCGGCACATGCTTTCGGGCGCAATGCCCGCAAACTCCTAGAAGATGCCCGCGAATCGATAGCCGACGATATTGGCGCACATCCTACGCAGATAGTTTTGTGCGCCGGGGGGACGCAGGCCGACAATATGGTGTTGCGGGGTGTGCGCGAGGCCTATCCCAACGCTGTGATAGCGATATCCGCAGTTGAACACCCAGCTGTGCTGGAAGCCAAAAAATGGCCAAATGTTGAGATTTTGGGCGTAGACGAGACTGGTCGGCTGCTTGCTGAAGATCTAACCGTCTTGGATTCTAGGTGCAAACTGATCTCCAGCATTTGGGTCAATAACGAGACCGGCGTTATCTCGCCCATTGAGTCGGTGGTGGCGCGCGCGGCTGAGCTTGGGGCGCTGGCGCACAGCGACGGGGTGCAGGCTTTGGGACGCGTGCCCATCGACTTTTCGGCTTCCGGATTAGATTTTCTCTCGCTGAGCGCGCATAAAGTGGGCGGCCCAGTCGGGGTTGGGGCGCTTGTGGTCAGACGCTCGGTGAAGCTTCCCCGGATTGATTTTGGCGGCGGGCAAGAAGCGGGGCTGCGTTCGGGCACGGTGCCAGCGGCCTTGGCGGTGGGTTTTGCAGCCGCGCTGCATGCTGCAATAGCGGAGCAAAATGAGTTGAATACCCGGATGCGCCGTTGGCACAGCCAACTCGCGGATTTTGCGGCTGAGTTTCCCGGTGCGCGGCTAAACTGCGCGGGTGCTTGCACTTGCGCCATCGTAAACATCACCTTTTCGCATACCCGTGCTGAAGACATCCTGTTGCTATTGGATCAGCGGGGGATAGCTGTCTCAACAGGCTCGGCCTGCGCCACCGGCGTGCACCAAGCCAGCGAGGTCCTGCTGGCCATGGGCCGCTCCCTGCCCGACGCCGGTGCCGCAATCCGAATCTCTTTCGGTTGGTCGACCACTGAAGACGAGGTGAACCGCCTGCTGGCCGTACTCCCCGAGGTGCTCGCGTCCGCTCGCGGCTCTTGGTGAAATTGCCTCCTCGGGGCGAAGCCAATCGGCGCAGTCCACGCTCCCACCCCCTGGCAGATCACTGGAGAATTGCCCCGTATTCTTGTTTCGCCCTTATCGTTCGGGTATCCGCTAACGCGTGGCAGAGATGGTGGCGCTGCCCACCACGCGTTCACCGTCATAGCAGACTACTGATTGGCCAGGGGCTATGCCCAATGCGGGGGCGTCTAGGATGATGTGGAGTTTTTCGCCGTCGAAACTGATTTGAGCGCTCTGGGGGGCGCAATGAGCCCGCCACTGGGCTAAGCCGTGCCAGGTGTCGCACACTGCGTCCTGGGTCCAAGTCGGTTTGACGGCGGCTATCTCCTTCACGGCCAAACGCTCTTTGGGGCCGACGACCACCGTGTTTGACGCCACGTCTACGCGCAGAACGTAGCGGGGAGCCCCATTGCCCGCCGGACTGCCAAGCCGCAGGCCTTTTCGCTGGCCAACGGTGTACTGGAAGGCTCCCTGATGCGTCCCCAGCCGCTCGCCCGATTCATCGGTGATTTCGCCAGGCCTGGTGCCGATGCTTTGGCGGAGGTAGCCTGCCGTGTCGCCGTCCGGAATGAAACAGATGTCATAGCTGTCGGGCTTGTTTGCCACTGAGAGCTTCAGCGCCTTGGCCTCAGCCCGCACTTGTGCCTTTGCGCAAACCTCGCCGAGCGGAAAGATCGAATGCCGCAACTGGTCTTGATTCATAACACCCAACACATATGACTGGTCCTTGACACTCTCATTGGAGCGCAGCAGCTCAACCTGCCCGCCATTTTCACGCGTCCGGGCGTAATGCCCAGTTGCTATGGCATCAAAACCCAGTGCCCGTGCCCGCTCTAAAACAGCCGCAAATTTGATCTTTTCGTTGCATCTCAGACAAGGGTTGGGTGTGCGTCCGGCGGCGTATTCGGCAGCGAAATCCCGCACAACATCGCGCTCAAATTCGTCAGATAAGTCCCAGATATAGAACGGGATCCCGAGCACGTCCGCAGTTCGGCGCGCATCAAAGGAGTCTTCTACCGAGCAACACCCGCGAGAACCACACCGATAGCGTTCCGGATTTTTCGACAGCGCCAGGTGAACGCCGGTGACCTCATACCCAGCCGCCACCAGCCGAGCGGCGGCCACGGCGGAATCCACCCCTCCAGACATAGCCGCAATCACACGCACCCAATAAAGATACCCCGAGATTCCCCCCAGCCTGGCGCGCACAGTGGAAGCAACGCCACATCTGCCAATAAGCTGGCGGTGACAACCAACAACAGTCCTGGTTGTCGGAAGGAACTAACATGCCACAGCTCGACGGTTTAATCGGCATCGTCATTCTCATCGTCATATTGGTATTTCTGGTTACCGCGTCAGTCTTCATCGTGCAGCAGCAGACTGCGGCACTTATTGAACGTTTTGGACGGTTCAACCGCGTCGCCCATCCAGGTTTGCGGTTTCGCATTCCCTGGGTAGAGCGCATTGCCTGGAAGATGGATCTGCGCGTCCGCCAGTCCGACTTGAATCTGGAGACCAAGACGAAAGACAACGTCTTCGTGCGCATCACCGTTTCCACCCAATACCGTGTTGATCCCCGGAAGATCACCGAGGCTTTCTACGAGCTTTCAAACCCAGAGTTGCAGATCGCGTCCTACATCGAAGACAGCATCCGCTCCGCCCTGCCTACGTTGACGTTGGACGAGGCCTTTGAGAAGAAGGACGATATCGCCGTCCAGGTTTCCATTCATCTTTCCGAGTCGATGGCGGCCTACGGTTATGTGATAGTCAAAACGCTGATCACTTCGATCGAGCCGGCCACCGCCGTCAAGGAATCGATGAATGAGATCAATGCCGCCCAGCGCAAGCGCGTGGCCGCCCAGGAGCTGGCCGAGGCGGACCGCATCCGCGTCGTCACCGCTGCCCGCGCCGAGGCTGAGAAGGACCAGCTACATGGCCAAGGTATTGCCAATGAACGCCGTGAGATCGTCAATGGCCTTTCCGAGTCGTTCAAAGAGCTTGCCGATTCCGGCCTCAACCAAGAGCAGGTCTTCTCGATCCTGCTGGCCAATCAGTACATTGACGCGCTGCACAGTTTCGCGCTGAAGGGGAACTCGACAGTCTTCCTGCCGAATTCGCCAACCGGTGCCGACGACTTCCGCAATCAGATGCTAGAGGCGCTGGCCGCCAATCCGGTGCACAACCCACCCCGTCCTCCTGCCGCCTCACAGCCTCCGACACGGCGGTAAACACGGGCGCTTAGGACGCCGAAACACATCGGTCACCTTAAAGGCCTAGCTTTTCGGGGTGGCCGGTGCCCTTTAATGGACGATTGCGGGGACGCAATCCGAAAACCAGGTGATTTAGGAGGGATATGCCAAAGGGTTTGGCCCATCACCCGCATGTGCCAGGCGGCAAGAACCTTGCCGCCGAGTCGCATGCAATCGTCAGGATGGGCAAGGCGTTGCTCAGCGCGGGTGCTGAGACATATCGAGTTCGCCTATCCATGGAACAAGTGGCGGCTGCGCTTGGCATTGAATGGTTGCAGTCGCAAATCACGCTCTCCGAGGTGACTGTCACGCTGTTTAAAGGGAATAGGTTTCGCACCCAAGTGGGGCAGGTGCATTCGGTTGGCGTAAACGCCGACAAATTATCTGCCCTGGAGAAACTAGCCGACACCTGCCGAAAGGGCATCACGCCGCAGGAGATCGAGGACGCCCTCTACGAGATCGATCAACGTCCGCGTCTCGTGCCACCCTGGATGAACGCCTTGTGCGCCTCGCTGGCGTGTTCTGCCGTCGCCTTTTTGAACAACGCCTGGTGGGTGGCAATCACCGGGGTGCTGGTTGGCTCGTTTTTAGGCCAATTCTTGCGGGTCCAGCTTTCGCGAAAATCTGTGAACGTATATTTGACGGCATTGGCCGCTGCCTTGGTGGCCGCGTTTGCCTATATTGGGGTGACGGCCTTGCTGGGCGGCCTCGTGCACGACACGTCAGATATCGGCCCGGGGTATGTGGCGGCCGTTATCTTCTTGGCACCCGGATTCCCCCTTGTGAATGCCGCCTTGGATATGCTCAAAACAGATATGACCGCCGGTATGGCGCGACTAGCCTATGCCGCTTTGATACTTGCCAGTGCCGCTGCGGCGCTAATCGCGGTGACTTGGATTGTGGGTGTCCAGCCCAACCCGTTGCCACCGCCTCCGCTGGATCCGTTCTGGTGGTGGTTTTTCAGCGCAATCGCAAGCTGGGTCGGGGTGGCCGGCTGGGCAGTCATGTTCAATACGTCTTTTCGCGGTGCGGCGGCGGCGGGCTTCGTCGGGGTGTTCGCCAACCTGGTTCGGCTGCTCCTGTTGGAATTTGGCACACCGGCTTGGCTCGCCGCGACTCTGTCATGCTTCATTATCGGCTTGCTGGCCTGGTTTGTTTCGCGTCCCATAGACCTGGCGCAGGTCACCATCGCCGTTCCGGCGGCGCTGATCATGGTGCCTGGCACTCATGCCTTCCGGGCTCTCGTGGAGTTCTCACAGGCGTCTGGAGACGCCAACGTCGTGCTTGTAAACGCCTCGGCGGCGATATTCACGATTATGGGCATGGCAATCGGACTGAGCAGCGCAAAACTACTCACCGACGTGAAATGGATTTTCGACAAAAGACGTCCGCTGGGAGCCTAGCCGAATAGCCGCCAAATAATCGCCGAGTTATTCAACGAGATTGAGAAAGAGTCGGCGTGATTATCTGAAAAGATATCCGGGTGAATCTTGTGAACGCGGCCGGACATCGCCAACTCGAGGTGCCGCGTTCAAGTGCCGGGATCATCCTGCTAGTCGGGTCGATGAGCGCTCTGGGCGCGATAGCGGGCGACATCTACCTGCCGACGCTGCCGCAGATTGCCCTGGATTTCCACACAAGTGACGGTGGGGCACAGCAGACGATTGCTTTCACGATGTTGGGCGGGGCTGTCGGGCAGCTCACCGTCGGACCTATTTCCGATTATTTCGGACGGCGCATCCCGGTCTTGGTTGGATTGATTTTGCACGTGCTGGCATCCATCGGGATCATCTTTTGCCCGTCGATCGCGTTGCTGTTGGGATTGCGCTTCATTCAGGGTATCGGGAACGCCTCGGCCGGCGTCGTCTCGCTGGCCGTTGTCCGAGATCTGTACTCCGGCGCAAAAGCTGCCCGGCTACTCTCCCAACTCATGCTGGTTGTCGGGGTGGGGCCGCTCTTTGCGCCCACATTGGGCACCTTCATCGCACAGGCTGGAGGCTGGCGGAGCACATTTGCCTTTCTAGGCCTGGTCGGGGCGCTACTGTGGATCTTTGTTTTCCTAAAGCTACCTGACACCCGTCCGGAAGAAGGACGCCAAGGCACTGGGGTGCTCTCGGCGTTCAAAGGCTACGGGAAACTCTTCACGGATCTGCGCTTCTTGGCTTTTGCGTTGATTCCGGGATTGGCCGGGTCGGCGATGATGGCTTGGGTCTCGAATTCGCCGTTCTTGCTGATGGAAACCTACGGTCTGGGGGAATTCCAATTCCCGGTTGTCTTTGCGTTGGGCGGTATGTGCATGGTCGCCGGCGCCCAGGTGAACGCGCATTTGGTGCAAAAACACAAGCCGCGCATTCTGCTGCAAATCGCCCTGACCACCACCTGGGTGCTGTCGGTCATCTTGACAATCGTCAGCGCGCTGAATGTCGGTGGTTTGGCAGGGATGCTTGTCCCGTTGTTCGCAATCCTGTTTGCGAACGGCATGGGGCCGGCGAACGCCTCTGCCTTGGCCATGTCCCGCCATGGCGAAGTAGCCGGGGCGGCTGCCGCTTTGGTCGGCACCACCCAAGTGGGAATCCAGGCATTGGTGATCTTAGTGATGTCTTCGGTGACGTCCGGGCAACTCGGCATGGCGATGACCATCCTGGTCACCATGTCAACCGCATTCGCGCTTTTCTTTGCGGGAACGTTGCTGGCCAGGCGATCTCGTTGAGGG
>JAITSW010000072.1 GCA_031287505.1 Propionibacteriaceae bacterium | reverse complement strand
CGCTCCTGGTAGCTAGGACGGGTCGCGCGCCGGGGGTCGCGCGGGACAGTGGGACGAGCGAGACGGGGGGAAGTATAACTTGTCACGTTTCAACGGGGTGGCAGTTCGGTAGATGCGGCGCTCAAATGCACTTGCGCCTGAGCGTAGTCAACCTCGTGCGACAGCGATAAATGCCACCGAATCTGGGTAGCAGCACTGGGAATAACCCCAGCGGCACACAGGCTGCCCAAGAGGGTTTCACTTAGGGACGGAACAAGCTGGACGTGGGGGCGCCCCCAGCGGTCGTTCAAGATTTCAATCTCCCGCCAATCGAGCTGGTCAACGCCCACTGCCGGCGGGTAGCCAAAAAGCGCACCCGACCAAGCCTTCACCACCGCCTCTTTCCCCGCCCAGCGAACAGCCAGATGCGGAACCAGCGAATCTTGCCCGCCAACAACGCGATCTGCGGCTTGCCGAAGCTCGCGTGCCGTAAACGTTCGCTGCGCGAACGCCGTGCCAGGTGCACCCAACTGCTCGGCAAACGAAGGCACGTGAACCATGTCGATGCCGATAGCCAGGGTGTTCACGGCCTAGATTGTGGCGGTATCGATGACGTAGCGGTAGCGGACCTGAGATTTCACGACCTTGTCATAAGCCTCATTGATCTGATCGCCGGAGATCGTCTCTATTTGAGCTGCGATTCCGTGTTCGGCGCAGAAGTCGAGCATTTCTTGAGTTTCATCGATGCCGGCCAGTTGAGAACCCGCCAACACCCTGTTGCCTCCAGTCAGCGACTGCATGAGCAGCGAAACTGGAGTTGCCGGCAACCCGACGTCAACGAAGACAGCATTGATCTTTAGGCAGCCAAGCAACGCGTCAAGATCGCTTTCGGCGGCAACGGTGGAAAGCATCAAGTCGAAACTGCGCCTGAGTTTCTTCAAAGTGCCCGGCTCGTCCAAGGCGTAATACTCGCTGGCGCCGAAACGGCGTCCGTCAGCTTCTTTGGAACGAGTCTGGCTGATCACCGCGACTTCGGCTCCCAGGGCGGCAGCGATTTGGACTCCGACATGCCCTAACCCGCCCATGCCGACAACAGCCACGCGTTTGCCAGGGGTTGCTCCCCACTTCTTCAAGGGTGCGTAAGTAGTGATTCCAGCGCACAGCAGCGGGGCTCCGGCGTCCAATGGAATTGCATCTGGGATGCGCAAGATATAGCGTTCTTCGCCGGTAAAAGAGGTGGAATACCCGCCAGCGGTCGGCAACCCGTCCCGGCCGATGCCGTTGTAGGTGTAAATGGCTTCCCGGCAGAACTGCTCCTGGCCTCCCAGACAGATGTCACAGTGCCCGCAGGAATCGACATAACAGCCGACGCCAACCCGGTCGCCAACCTTGAACTTGGTCACTTGGGAACCGATTTGGGTAACGATACCGGCCAACTCATGACCTGGTACCAGCGGATAGTTCACCGGCCCCCACTCGCCGCGGGCGGTGTGAATGTCGGAATGGCAAATGCCAGCGTACTTGATATCGAAAAGCACCTCAGTAGGGCCGGGTTCTCGGCGGGTGATAGTGGTGGGATAGAAACTACCGGTCGGAGAATCGATCGCGTAAGCACGTGCAGTTGGCATTTGACATTCTTTCGTCGGATTGTATCGGCGGATCAAAGCCGATCATCCCGCGTTGCAGCGGAACAGGACCAATTATCTCACGAAAGGAGACCGCCTTTAGAAATCACGCCTGCGGGTTTGGGCTACCTGGTCACTTTGCAACTACAGCTTGATTGGGGATGGACGCCGGCGCAAGCCGCTATCGGCATGTTGCCCCAGGTTGTCGTCCTACTTGCCGGTGGCCTATTCGTCAATCCTTTTGTGGAACGAGTTGGTTTGGAGCGAGCAGCTTGGATAAGTGCCGCGACGGTCGTGGTTGGGCTTGCCACCTATGCCCTCTTGGGCAATTCCGGCTATACCTGGGTCGCAATTGCGCTGGTACTTGAGGCCGCTGGGATGCGCGTGGTCGGAGTTGTCGCCGGGGTAAATGTCATGAACGGCCTACCGAAGGATCGAACTGCAATCGGGGCGGCGCTTACCAACACTGCCGCCGAAGTCGCGTCTGGAATCGGCATCGCGGCTACCGGCACCATCCTGGCTGCCATTTTCACCGGCAGTATCGCCACCTCACACTGGGACAGGGGGGAAATCGAAGAGTTCGAACAGGCAGTTGCTATTGCCGGAATGACGCTCACAGTTGTTGCCGGCCTACTCGTCGGCTGGGCCATCCTGCGCACTAGGCACACTGTGACACCCAAAGGCACCATGACGGGTGATGGGGAAGACTGGTAAGAGCAGGGGCCATCCCCTAGAGTCTTGGGCGTGCATACCCACTCCCCTAGCAGCGACGCGCCTATCCGCGTCGGCAAAACTATCCGGATCGCACTCGGCGTTGTGATGGGGATACTGTTCCTGGCAACTGTGGTGTCGGTGCTTTTGCTGTGGCCATTCGACGCGCAACCCAAACGCCCCTGGCTGGATGAAAGCGCCTCTCAGGCGTCCGGCGCCATCATCCGCATCGACCTATCTGATGAGGAGACTCCGCTGAGAGTCCGCCTAGACAACACTGGTGAAGAGGTGGGCGTTCAGGGTAATCCGTCGGTGCCGGTCGAAGAGATGGCAGTGGGAAATCGCATTCAGGTGATCAAGTTAAACGCATTGGGCGGCCTCGATGACGAGACGGCCTACATTTTCTTCGACTATGAGCGAATCTGGCCGCTCGCATTCCTGGCGGCGCTGTTCGTTGTGACCGTGCTCGCCATCGCCAGGTTGAAAGGCCTGGCTGCCATCATCGGCCTTGTGGGGGCGCTGGCCATGGTTTGGTTTTACACCCTTCCCGCCTTGGTTTCCGGAAGGAATGCGCTCTTGGTGGCCCTCACCACCGCCAGCGCCGTCATGTTTATCGTCGTCTATATGGCACACGGCATATCAGTGAAGACAACCACCGCCCTATTGGGAACATTTGCCGGTGTCTCCATGGTCTCGACGTTAGCCTGGCTGGCGATTCCGGCCAGCCACCTCACACCCCTCACCCATGAGGATCTGGCCGAGTTAAACTATGCCGCCCCATCGGTCGACCTCAAGGGCGTGCTGCTTTGCGGCATGGTGCTAGCCGGAGTTGGAGTGCTGAACGACGTAACTGTGACCCAAGCCTCATCCGTATGGGAATTGCGCGCCGCTCTACCCGATGCTTCCCGCCTGTCTATCTTCAACAGGGCTATGCGCATCGGACGGGATCACATCGCGTCTATCGTCTACACCATCGCATTCGCCTATGTCGGCACCGCCCTCGGCTTGCTCACCGTGGCATCGACCCTGGACTTCCCGCTAATCAGCCTGCTCACCTTTGAAGACATCGCCGGAGAAATCGTCCCCACCCTAGTCGCCTCCATCGGCATGGTGCTGGCCATCCCCATCACCACGGCGATCGGCACCTGGCTGAGCGGGCCGGCGTTGAGCGGGACGGCGACAGAACCGGCAGCCGCCTAGGTCGTTTTACCACTGGATATCGAACCGATTGGCGGGTATTGGCAGGTGGCGCCCTTGAAAAGCCTCTAAGAGACGATCATGACGTCAACACCCGGCATTCGGTGAATCTGGAGCAATTTCAGCGCATCGACGCTCGCCTGCGACGCCTTCTCCATCACGCCGAGACATGTGCCGGAGCAAAGCGAGACGAAACCAACGTCACAAAGAACCGTGCCCAAGTGACATTACAAAGTGACGTTGCAAAGTGACGCGGCAAGCCCGGCCCTCCAAGCACCGCAAGCGCCACCGGCAGGCGGACAGCTGACCCTTCCGACGACTCAGGCGTAGAGGCCGTCCACGCCCAAACGGGCTTCGGGGTTGAGGAGCAACTCGGCCTCCACCTCGTGGGGGTCATAGGAGCTGGTCTTCTTGCCGAAGCGACGGGACTCAATGGGCTCGTACAAGGACGCATGGCCCAGCATCCCCGATTCGCGGCGCTTGGCGCCGTCCCGCAGCCGGCCAGTGGCACGGGCACGCCAGGCGGCAAGAGCCGAGTCGCCGACTTCGTTCGCCACGGCCACCTCGAAGGCCGTGGGGTTTACCACCGCGATCATCGCCGAGACGTGGCCAAAACCCAGGGATGTCAACAAGCCGGCCTTGATCTGGGTTGCCTTGCCCAGGGCCAGCGGCTCCCGCAGCCAGACAATCGGAGCATGGGTGCGGAACTCGGGAGCCACACAATCCAGCGCCCGGTTCGCCGGGATGATACCGGTGGTGAAGAGCTGGCACAGGCCCGCCGTCTGGAAGACGCTCGCGCCACCCTTGGCATGGCCGGTGATAGTTTTTTGCGAGATGACGAAGAGCGGATTTCCGGGCTTGCGTCCGATGGCCGCACTCAGCCGGGTGTAGAGTTCTGACTCGTTCGGGTCGTTCGCGTTCGTCGAAGTGTCATGCTTTGAGACCACGGAAATGTCGTCGGGAGAAACACCCAGCGCCGCCAACTGCCGCACGAAGGCACTCTTCCGGCCACCGCGTCCGGCACCCAAGGCACCCAAACCGGGAGCCGGGATGGAGGTATGCGCGCCATCTGCGAACGAGCGCGAATAGCCGATTACCCCGAGCACCGGCAGGCCGAGCTCCAGAGCGATATCACCTCGGGTGATCAGCACGGTGCCGCCGCCTTGGGCCTCTACGAAGCCACCCCGACGACGGTCGTTGGCCCGCGAGAAGAAGCGATCTGAAATACCCCTGGCGCGCATATCGCTGGTCTTGGCGGTGGCGTTCATGTCGCCGAAGCCTTGAATCGACTCCACCGAGATGTCGTCGATAGCGCCCGCCACCACAAACTGGGCCTTGCCGGCCTTGATCTTGTCGCAGGCGTCCTCAATTGAGACTGCGGCCGTCGCACAGGCGGCAACCGGGTGGATCATCGATCCGTAACCGCCGACGAACGACTGCATCACATGGGCGGCCAACACATTCGGCAAAGCCTCCTGCAGAATGTCTTGCGGGCGATCCTCTCCGAGAAAGCCGTCAACGAAGAGCTTTCGCATCGACTCGGTGCCGCCGATACCGGTGCCTTGGGTATCCGCAACCTCAGATGGGTGCACAGCTTGCAGAAGCTCTGCCGGGGAAAATCCCGACGAGAGGAAGGCATCCACCGCCGTCACCAAATTCCATACGGCAAAGCTGTCGAGCGAGTCGATCATCGATGCCGGGATACCCCAGTTCGCCGGGTCGAAGTTGGTCGGCAACTGACCTCCAACCTGCCGCGTCAGCGTTGCTTTGCGCGGGACGCGGGCCTGGCTGCCCTTGAGCCGGGTAACCTCCCATTCGGACGAGTCCTCGTCGAAGCGCACGATCGTATGCTCCGGATCGATTTCGATGAACGAATATGCGGCCTCTTCGCTGGCCACCTGGAAGGTGATGTCTTTATCAAGGAAGACAGCCACGTCCTGCTCATAGCCGAGCTTGACCAGTGGTTTGAGGTCGACGAACTCGCGGATACCGCAACGGGCCACCACCTCGTCGCGGTAGCGCTGATAGATCTCCGCCTCTGGGACTTCGCCGCCCTCTTTGTCCACCCAAGTGGCGACCGGGGTTTCCTGCCATTCGACGAGTCCCATCATCCACGCCAGTTCGAGTACCCCGGCAGCGGTCAGCTCGACTTTGCCATCGCGCTGCATGCCCAGTTCAGCCTCTAACCGGGTGCGAGACGAACCCCAAGTGCTTACTTCGCCAAAGCCGACGACAACGTTCATGTCTTTGAGGGGTAGCGTCACATCTCCCCACTGTTCGACATGGCTTGGAGCCAAACAGGGCTGAACCGGCGTTGGCAGCGCCGGGATGGTCACCCTGGCCACGGCAGAACTCTCGTTTACCCGCGCGCCCGAAGTTGCCGCCGCATCAGCCGCCGCCTGCTGCTTGAGCGCAACCAGATCGATACCGCCGTCGCCCAAGCCGCCTGTCAGATCAACATCTAGCGGGGCGATAGCCGCCAATCGCCTCGCCTCAAGCGTGCTCAAGGCGAGCAACTCAGCCGCGATTTCGTCCGTCGAATACGTCCGAACTCCGACACGCTCAACCGCGTCCACCAGCGGATCATTGCCACTCATCAGGCCGGTGCCACGCACCCAGCCGATACGCGGATGCGCAATCGAAACCCGGTCCGACCAAATAGGTTCGACCTGCCAGCGGGTGGCAATCGCATCGAATGCCGCCTTCACTTCGCCATATGCTCCGTCGCCGCCGAAGATGCCCCGGTTTGGAGAGCCCGGCAGAATGACGTGTAGCCGATGATTAACATGCGTGTCTATGCCGATATTGGAAAGCCCGGCGATAGAGCGTTCCACCGACCAAAGCAGCAGTCGCATCTGGTTCTCACTCGCGGCGCCGGCGTCCTTGAGCGTGCCATGGACGCGCGGAGCGGCGAAGGGGAAGAAGAGGGTGGGGACTAGAGCTTCCTTGATGAGCTTCGTCTCGCCGCCGACCGTTTCCCTTTGCTCGCTGCCGATCCACTGTGCCAACGCGTCAATATCGCGGTAGGAAGACATATTTGCCGGGACGACCCAGAGCTTTGCACCGCCGGACGCGTGCGTGCGGTAGAGATCTTTGAAAAAGGCCAGACGCTCGGAATCAACCCGCGACGAAGTGGCAATCACCGCAGCCCCGCCAGAAAGCAAGCCTGCGACAACTGCCGCGCCAATGGAGCGGGGAGCAGCGCCTGTCACAACGGCGATGTCTGCGGCAAAGCGCGCCTGGGCACCGGTGGGATCGATGGGTGTGAGCGCCGCAGCGGCAATCGCCTCGAAGACGCCGGCCAGTGTCTTGTTTCCAGCGGCAAAGGCCTTGTCAGCCCACCAAGAAGCTTGGTCTGCCACAGCCTTGCCAAGGCCGGCGAAATGAGATTCGACGTCCTTATAGGGCAACTCGCCGGTAACGAACAACGTCGCCAGATCTTCGCGGGCACTGGCCCAGCGGTCATCCAACTCCACAACTTTGGCGGCCTCAAAAGCCGGGGCAACGAGCTTTGGCCAGTTGGCACCCAGCTCCTGAGTCACCGCTTCGACGATGGCGCGCTGGGCGCGGGCATCCTCGTCCACACCGGGGAGCACTCCCACCTGTCCTTTGTGCGACAAACCAAGTTGCTCCAGCACGGTGCGGGCAGTGGCAGCCAGGATGCCGGCCTCGCCGGTGATCTGCTCGGCGAATGCGTCTAGCGCGGCCGAATCAACGGCTGCGCCACCGGTGCCACCACCGGCACCCAGCGGAGTGACAGCCACCCCGAAACGAGTTGCGACGGCTGCCACGGCAGTGTCGATAAGGGCATCGACTTCGCTGGCGTTGGCAGGCGGGGCGATGGCCAATGTGGCGAGATCCCCTCCCCGCACCGACGCGCCTTCGCGCGTTCCGAGCAGAATCTCAGATGTGACATGCGCAATCCATCCGGCCTCAAGTCCCCAAGTGTCGGCGACGCGGCTGGCGATACGCGAAATTTTTCCGCCTCCAGCACCGAGATGCTTGCGGACGCGATCGCGGATGGCCTCGTTCACCACCGGGCCGAACGGCTTGTAGCTGTGGGCCAGCTTGTTGACCAGCTCGCTGAGGGCTTTAATCGTGGCATCGGCAGCACCGTCGATGGAGGCCAGGCCAAGCTCTGCGGAAAGATCCATCAGCAGCTGGTTGCGCCGCGACGAGACACCGTTGGTGAGAGTCTCGGTGGTGTCGGCATCGCCGATCTGGTCCAGGCGAACCTTGTTGGCGTAGGCGATCAGGACTTTGATGCCGTCGTCTGCCTTGAAAGCGAGATCCGCAGGACGGCTTCCACCGGCTGCGGGAGCTGGAGCAACTGGAGCAGCAGCTGGGGCAACTGGGGCGGCAGCAGCTACTGCGACGGGCGGTGCGGCGGCGGGAGTTGCGGATTGCGACAGGTCTTTAGGCGCAGAGTCGGAAGATGAGGCTGCGGAATCGTCATCATCGTCGCCCTTTATCTGGACGGCCGGGTCGGTGTCGGTGTAATAGACGCGCGACTCGTCGCGACCCAAGTTGTGCACAGCCACGGAAACGGACGCGAACTCGTCGCGGGTTAACGTCTTCGCGGCCAGATTGGCCAGCGTCGGGGCAGAACCCAAGCCGATCTCCACGTAGTGCTCGACGCCGATGCCGGTGCCGCCCTGGGTGGTCAAAGTCGTGGAGGTGAAAAGCAGTTGTTGGGTTTCGATCCAACGCACCGGCGAGGCAAACTGCCAACTCAGGAGCTCGATAAGCAGCAGCCGGGCCAGCTTCCCAGGTGTCTTGGCGAGTTCATCCCACGAAACCGCGTCATCCAACAATGCCTGAACCGGCTCCGACGGAGCGACGTCGAGAATCGACTTCGCAAACTCGCGGGTGAGCTCGAAGGGACGGGCGACCAAGTTTGGAATGTACCTGCCCACTAACGCCTCGGAGTTGAGCTCTCCCGGGAGTAGGCCTTCCAAGCGCTCGCGGAACTCTGGAACGCC
>JAITSW010000067.1 GCA_031287505.1 Propionibacteriaceae bacterium | reverse complement strand
GAGGGTGCGGATATCCGAGATCGGATCGCTGGATCGCCACAGCACCGCCTGCACCCCATAGGTGGGCAGGTCTGTGGCATTTTTCACGTCGGCGGTGATAGTCAGGGTGTCCTTGGGTGTTTCGCCGCTCAATGAGATGGCCACAATCTCGACATCGGTGTGAATTTCATCTGTGGGAGACTGCGCCCGGGCGGGCAAGGCCGCATAAGACAGGGCAAAGGCCAGCGAAGCTGCACTGAACGAAATCAGTAATCGTCGGATCAGCCTCGAAATGCTCACTCAAACATGTTACGGGACGAAGGCGGAATCCTTCGGCGCTGAAGCTTGTTTTAGCCATAATGCGGGATCAGCGGCATTTACGAGATCGGTGCCGACCGCTACCCAGGAGGCTCCTGCCTCTTCGAGGAGGAGGAGCCGCGCTAAGGTGACCGAGCCGTCAACGCCGATCATGGCGCGCGGGGAAAGATCGCGAATCCGCTGATATGAATCAGGAAGGAAAGAGCTGCCGGCCAGTCCGGGCACCACCGACATCACCAAGATGGCGATTTCAGCCGAAAAAGTGTTGGGCAGTAGCGAAATTGGCGTTTGGGGAGAGATCGCGATGGCGGGACGCACGCCTCTTCGCGCAATCCGGCGGATAGCTCCAAGGGCGTCATTTGACTCCAAATGGACGGCGACAAGTTCACAGAAGTCGCACCAGGGATCCACTTCCTTCAAAGGGTCGCTGAGCATCAGGTGTGCTTCGGAGCGGCTACCCAGCTGCTGCGCGATGGTTGACGCCTCTTGCCAGGTGAAGCCCCCCGGAGTGCAAAAACCTCCGTCGGAGCGATCCCAGTGGAATATCCCCGCCCCTGCTTGGTGCAGGCGTGTTGCCGCAGTCGGAGCGTCCTTTCCGGCTTGGTTCCACAGTGAAACCGCGATTCTCATGCCATTGGCTTCCTTGCCGGGTTGCCCCTGGGGGTAATGGGGGGGAGCTCAAGGGCTGCCTTAGCCAAAGTGTGTTCTGTGACGATTTCGGTGACGAGGCCAGATCGCACGACGGCCCGCAAAGCATCCACCTTGACGGTGCCGCCTGCCGCAGCGATGACTCGCGGAATCGCCTGTACTTGGGAGGCCGAAATTGAGAGGCATTTGCTTGAGAATTCATCGCCCAGTATGTCGCCTTCGTCGTTAACGAAGATGCCGGCCACTTCGGCGCGAACACCCAAACCGATAAGCGCCTCCCGGTCTTCCTCCGCCATGGCGGGGAGTAATTGCGAGACGGGCGGATCCCAAGAACCCACTGCGAGCACGGCGGTGGTGATGTCATCGAAGAGTTCAAAGGCGACTTTGACCTGCGGGTGGCATTTGAGGGCTGACACTGCCTGCTCGTCCCCAAGCACCAGGGGAGCGATTATCGGAAATGCCTCAGCCCCCATGTTGAGGGAAGTCTTTCGCACTAGTTCCACCGGCGATTCCGTAAGGTCAGAGGTGACGGAGCCGGTGAGCTGCACAACCGAGATGTGCGGGAGTTTGCTTAGGTACTCCGTCATCACCGTAAGCGTCCGACCCCAGGCCAGGCCGAGAATCTCACCCTGTTGCAGGGATTCGACTAGGACTCCGGCAGTTGCCCGCCCAACGGCTTTGCGCACTTCTGCTTGCGTCCCACGCTCAGAATCCGTCACCAGCGCCTTGATATTCCAGTGGTTCGCCAGCTGTCTTGAAAGCTCCCAATTGATTGGCGCCATATCTTTTATGGTGATGGAAACCACGCCGTCCTCGCGGGCTTGGGCGAGGATTCGAGCCACTTTGAAACGCGATATCCCCAGGGTTTTCGCAATGTCTGATTTGCTCTGCTCTTCGAGGTAGTACATCCGCGCAACCCGTACCTGTTCTTGCAATTCGCTAGCTTGGTGAATAAGACGGGTGCTCATTTGAGCATTCGATCTCTCGGATGTTACGAATTCGTTATTCATTATCATGCGCCTTTCGAGACACTAGTGATATTGTAGCACATATGAGTACATTAATGCTCATTTGAGCGCACAAAGGCGCGAGATTCTCTGGGAGAGAAAATGAAGAAGTTTCGGATACCTGAAGAAATGGGCGTCACGGGAATCATTGTCCTAGTAGCGTTGACCTTTGCCCTTCTGTCCCCAAATTTCGGAACGGTGGAGAACTTTCAGGTACTGGTCCTCAATGGGGCGGTGATTGCCTTCTTGGCCTTGGGGCAGACCTTTGTTTTACTCACCGGCGGTATTGACCTCTCGTCTGGGTCGAATATCGCGCTTACCGGGATGCTGGCGGCTATCGCGATGCGGGAGGGCGCACCTTGGTGGCTGGCAGCCATAATTGCCACCATCGCAGGCGTGCTGGTTGGCGTTTTCAACGGGGCAATGGTTCACTACGCGAAGCTTCCGCCATTTATTGTGACCTTCTCCACCTTTGGCATTGCCGCCTCGGTGCCAAAGATTCTTACCGGTGCCGAATCGGTTTCAGTGAAGGATCCCTTCTTCGCCGTCATCGGACGCAGTTCGATAGCGGGCATCCCGATGCCCGTGGTCATGGTACTTGTTGCGGTCGTCATTCTGGCTTTTATCCTGCGGCGGACGCCAATCGGCATCCATATTTACTCTGTCGGCGGCAACGCCGAGACTTCCCGGCTGGCCGGCATCTCCATTGCCAGGACGACCATCACTGTCTATGCCATGTCTGGCCTTTGCGCGGCTATGGGCGGCCTAATCGTCACCAGTCGGCTCATGGTCGGCTACCCCGCTGCCGGGTCGGGCAATGAATCCTTCTACTCCATCGCTTCGGCTGTGGTGGGCGGAGTCAGCCTATTCGGCGGTGTTGGCTCCATTTTTGGAGCGTTGCTCGGTGCCGTCCTCATCGCCACTGTCTCCAACGGCATGAATGTCGTCGGGGTAGAGAGCTACTGGCAACCTCTCGTCATCGGCGTAATCATCCTTGCCGGGCTGGTGCTCGACACTTATCGCCGTCAGATATCACTCAGCGCGCTGTTCAAGGGCAAGTCGGCAGCTGGAGGTGGTGACACCCCGGCAGCTGCCTCTGAAAAGAAACAGGCGGCGTCTGCCACAACTTAGCGGTAACCAAAAACCTGTGTTGCCCATTTTCAAACTGACCATTTATGGAAGGAAAAAAACAATGAGAAAAATCTCACCAGCATTAGCGGCGGTCGCGGTAGCGGCACTGCTACTGACCAGTTGCTCGACAGGGGTGGATACTCCGCCTAGCTCGGCTCCCGGTGGTTCCACTGACGCCACCGCGGCGACGACGGGTATTCCGCGTCCGGCGGCCTGCGATGAGGCAACGCCTTACGTCGCAGTCGCGTTGCCGAACTTGACGAATCCCTACTACGTTGCAATGAAGCGGGGCTTTGAGGAAGCGGGCGCGGCTGCCGGCTTCAACGTGGAAGTGCAAATTGCCGACGACGACGACACGGTACAGCTTTCGCAGGCTCAGACCATGTTGCAGAAGAAGCCTTGCGCTTTCG
>JAITSW010000063.1 GCA_031287505.1 Propionibacteriaceae bacterium | reverse complement strand
CTGGCGGTTGCGCCAATGTGGGTGTCAATATGACATCGAAATCAGCCCAGGCCACCTGGGTGTCGTGGGCTATTTGTTGGGCGGCAGCCAGCGCTTGGGCGAATTCAAGCCCGGAAATGCCGCTTCCCTGCTCGCGCAGCCACCGGGTCAACGGTCGCAGGAGGTGCTCTTTTTCCGGCTCGATTTCAAGGCTTTGCGCCCCAATCGCCCATAGGGCGGCGAACGCGCCCCAACGTTCCCAAGAGAAGGGAACCGGAGCTGATTCGATGTGATTCCCAAAACCCTCCAAGAGCGAGGCCGCCTTATCGACAGCCGCCAGAGCTGCCGGATGGACGCTGGCTGGGGTGATCACCGGGGTTGTCAACACTCCGACGCGTAAACCGCTGAGTTCTAGGTCGCAGGCGGCTAGGAAAGCAGCGGCTGGCTGCGGGGCGAAATAGATATCGCCGACCCGGGGCTTGCCCAAGATGTCCAGCGCCAACGCGGTATCGCGGACGGTGCGGGTCAGCACCCCGTCGGTGACTAGGCCCGGTCCGGGCATCTCGGTGGCTCCGGGGCTAATTCGCCCCCGGCTGGCCTTCAACCCGACCAAGCCGCAAACAGAGGCGGGGATACGGATCGAGCCACCGCCGTCAGAGCCATGGGCGATCGGAACGATTCCGGACGAGACTGCGGCTGCCGCCCCGCCGCTGGAACCACCCGCCGAACGGGTGATATCCCAAGGGGTGCGGGCAGCAGGCGCCACATCGGGCTCGGTGTAGCAGGGCAAGCCAAACTCTGGGGTATTGGTTTTGCCAAGCATTATCGTCCCAGCATCTTTGAGCCAGCCCACAATGTCGGTATCTGCCTTCGCTATCTTGCCACGCCTAGTGGCACTCCCCTCCTCAAAGGGCAGCCCGGCAACTGGATCAAGATCTTTGATTGGGCACGGAACGCCCAGCAGCGGGGCTGAACTCCCATCGGGCGCGGTGCCGCTGGCCAAAGCCGCGTCAATGGCGTCCGCCTGCGCCAAAGCCCGATCAACTGCCACGTAGGCGAACGCGCCTACTGTCGGGCCGATGCTTGCTGCCCGTTCGAGCGCATGCTCGGTGATTTCCCGAACAGAGGCGACACGGTCGCGTATGGCGGCAGCAGTTTCGATGGCCGAGAGTTCATGCAAATCCATGCCCTCATCCTAAATGCCCGCAACACCTGGCGGCTTGGCATATTTGGCTTTTGTCGCCCGTGTTGTGTTATTCGGCGCTACCGCGTTTCCGGTGTTCGCTTCAACCGCACTCCGACGGGCAGTCTTCCAGACGCCATCCGCCACTCCTTAGGAGTCACAATGTGGCTTAACCTTTTCGCGGCGTTCGCCGGGGAAGAGCGCGCTCGCTATCATTGCGAACGCGGCGGGCAGGAACCACAGGCCAACTGTCACTATTGCCAGAAAACACCCACCCAGCAGCAGGAACCCGCACACAAGCGCGGCCACTTCTATCTCACCGCGCCCCCCTGACAGAGCACCGGCTAGCAACGGGACAATCACCAGGATGAGCGGAACAACCATAAAGGGAAGAATGGCACCGAGATTATTGCGACCAGAATCGGCATAAGATGCCCACAAAGAGTCGCCATTGGAATAAACCGGGCTGAACAGAGCGACAACATCAGCTGCGATAACCAGTGCCAATGCACAGAGTTGGCCTATGCGCCTCGCGGTAAACCAAGAGACCACGGCTATCCACCCCTTTCCGGAATCGAAAACAGTGAATCACCACTAGTTTCCAACATTCTTCACTGCAAGTTTAAAATAATTCAATAGCGAGTCGTCCAAACGGAAAACTAGGGCTTTGTAAAAATTCGGCCATAGCCGAGCAGTACGGAACAGCCGCCGGACTTATACATAGAATCCTCCCATGCCCAGCCGCCGCCAGGCAGACCCTTCACATAAGTCTTCTTGTGCTCGACGTAAGCAGTGAACTGATCCCCGTAGACAGCACTACGAAACACTGCAAATCATCTACCACACGGGACGCTAGGATCGTTACTTCTCGCCAAAGGAGTCTCATGCGCATAACCTCTTCCGCGATTTCGCTGACCGTTGCCGATGCAGCAGCGTCAGCAACGTTCCTAACCAACCATTTTGGCTTCACCGCTGAAATGCAAGCCGAAGGCTTCGCTTCTTTGTCCCGCGAAGACGCCGGTATGAACATCGTCTTTCTCAGCCAAGGGCTGCCAACGATGCCCACCGAACAGAGAGACCAAAATGCCACCGGGGTTATCGTGGCGTTCGTGGTCGACGACCTTGAGGGCGAACTCGCACGCCTTGAAGCAGAGGGTGTTGAGATCACCATGCCGTTGACCGTCGAGGAGTGGGGCGAACGCGCTTTCCAGGTTCTGGACCCGAATGGCGTCATCATCCAACTTGTCGATTGGAAAGGGACTGCCTCGACGCATGGCGTCTTGGATCCCGGCCCATTTTTCCATGGCACCAAGGCAGCTTTAAACCCGGGAGACCTGTTGGAGGCCCATCGCCCCTCGAACTTCGGGACGCGAAAGGAAGCCAACTTCGTTTACCTGACCTCGGTGTTGGAAACCGCCGTCTGGGGAGCCGAACTGGCGCTCGGCGAAGGCCCGGGCAGAATCTACCAAGTCGAGCCCATCGGACAGATAGAAAACGACCCCAACTTGACCGACAAGAAAATCCCCGGCAACCCGACAAAGTCATACCGCACCCGCCAGCCCCTCCGGGTGGTGGGCGAGGTGCGGGAATGGGAAGGGCATTCTCCCCAGGTGTTGCAGTCCATGGTTGACCAGGTGGCAAAGCTCAAACAACTCGGCATCGAGTCGATCAACGACTGACCTCGCGGTGGAGGGTTCGCGTCATCCGAAATCCAATAGCAGCCCCGGTTGTGTTCAAGATAATGTCGTCGATGTCGAGGGAACCGCGCATGGTTGTTACCTGCGCTAATTCCAAAGTGGCAACGGCCAACATGACAGTGATTAGCAACACCGGAAATTTGCGCTGTCGTGAAAACAGCGCGGGCAGAAAGAATCCCAACGGCAGGAAGCCGACAAGATTGCCTGCCAGGTAAACGATGTTCCAGATGCCCACCCTTTGAGCCAATATGCCAGCCACCTGCGGCAAAGGGTGGAAGTCCTGACGTAACCGCTCGGCAACCCCGGCTCGTAGGCAGGGTGATAAGTGGGAAGGTATCGGAATGGCAACCGGTGTGGCTAGTTGATGACCCGATGGGCTGCCATTTCCGCCCTCCACTTGCGCAAATCGTCAACTTGGGGCTTTACACCAGCGGCGATGGCGTTACGGCAAGGCTCCAGCACGTACAACTCCGCGTCAGCCACAATGCGGCAGGCTTTGGCCAATCCTGGTGCAGCCTCGGGAGGAATCACCACCGCCCCGTGAACATCCGCGTGGATCAAATCGGACGGTTTGACTTCCATCCCAGAAATACTCACCGGGCAACTGCGGTCGATAACATGTGACTCGGCGCGGGCAACCATGATTTCGGTTGAGAAGAAATAGAAGCCCAGGCTCGCGACCTCGGCAAGATCACGCACACCGCCTTGAGTCAAAGTACCCACAGCTCCAAGCGCCTGAAAAGTCGTGGCCTGGACCTCGCCCCAGAACGAGCCGATTGGCCGTTCGTCGATGTCTTCCACAACCGCGATGCTCGGGGATTGCATGGCGCTGACGTCCTCGAAGAAATCGAACATGAGATTCTTCTGGCCAGCAGTCGGCTTCGTCCATCCGGTTACTTTCGCAGTCGCCGCGTATCCCACCATCGGCCTGGTATTTGGCGTTCGCAGCCGCAACCCCGGGTAGGAGAATCCGCTGGTGGTGGAGCCGAGCTGCATCGCCTCAAGCGCGTTCCAAACCGTCGGGGTATCGAACTCTCTGAGCTCTTCAAGTTGTTCTGCGGTCAACATCAACGCTGCCTTTCTGTCCATCTTCGTCCGGCATTGACGCCGCTGCATCCCATAGTAGGAATATCGACTCAACGAATCGTCCCACCCCACGGGGATATGCCTCCCCCGAGAAGGGGACAAAGCCTGCTGGTCTACGAATCCTGAGGTTCGCTTGTGGGCTTTTTGGAAGTCTTCCACAAACTGGCCACTGTGGCGACGAGCAGGCACCCGGCGATCACCGTCAGCGACAACCAGATCGGCACCTCCGGCGCCCATTCAACCGGATGCCCACCGTTGATGAATGGCAGTTCATTGCTGTGAAGCGCCTCAAAGATGAGCTTGATGCCGATGAAGCTCAGGATAGCCGCCAGGCCGTAGTTAAGGTAGATGAGCCGCTGCAGCAGCCCGCCGAGCAAGAAGTACAACTGGCGTAGTCCCATCAGGGCGAAGATGTTCGCTGTGAAAACAATAAACGCGCTTTGGGTTAGCCCAAAGATCGCCGGAATCGAGTCGAGCGCGAAAAGCAGGTCGGTAGTGCCGATTGTGAAGAATACGATCACCATCGGGGTAAAGTGCCGCCGAGAGTCGATTACCGTGGTAAGCCGATTCTCATCATAGGTGCTGCTGATCGGGACGACTTTGCGCAGTGCCCGGATCATGAAGTTATCAGTTGACGCCTCTTCTTCGGAACGGAGCTGCCCTATTGCGACATACAGCAGCCAGGCGCCGAAGATGTAGAACACCCAACTGAAATTTTCGATGAGTTGTGCGCCCAACAGGATAAACACCGCCCGCAGCAGCAGTGCGATCACTATGCCAACCATCAACACCTGCTGTTGGTACCGGCGGGGCACTTTCATCTGGCTCATGATCAAGATGAACACAAACAAATTGTCCAGACTCAGGCTGTACTCGGTGAGCCAGCCCGCCACAAACTCGGTGGCGAAGTGTTGGTCGACCAGAAGCCAAAGCAGAACAGCGAAAACCAGCGCCAACCCGACATAGAACCCGACCCAACTACCAGCTTCTTTCATGGAGGGCTCATGCGGCCGCTTCACCACGAGCAGCAAATCGGCAAACAGAATCAGTCCAAGCACGACTAGCGAGCCGACCTCAAACCACAAAGGCAATTCCACCAGGCACCTCCTTCAGCACTCGTCAAACACTACTGACAAAAGGGATATCGAACCAAAATGACCGCTAGGCAGATTGAAAACCCCGCTCGACATCTTCGGCGATAAGTTTGCCGGTGAGGCGGAACTTTTCGAGTAGTTCAGCAGGGCCTCCGGTTTCGCCGTAGCGATCCCGCATACCCAGACGTTGCACTTTGACGGGGTGTTCGCGAGCGGTTAGTTCGCAGACCGCCCCTCCGAGCCCGCCGATAATCTGGGCTTCCTCAATAGTCACGGCTCGTCCGGTCTTACGGATACTGGCCAAAATCACGTCCTCGTCAAGGGGCTTGACCGTGGGAACATGAACTACCTCTGCTGAAATTCCGCGACTGTCGAGCAGGCTCGCGGCAACCAGGGCATGGTAGGTCATCGTACCGGTCGAGATCAGGCTCACGTCACGTCCTTGGCTCAGAACGTAGGCCACGCCGATTTCGAACGGAGAATCCGCAGTGGAAAAGATTGGGGTCTTGTCGCGCGCGAGTCTGAGGTAAGAAGGCGCCGGATCTGCGGCAATCGCACAGGTGGCCCGCTCTGCCTCCAAAGAGTCGCCGGGAGCAATCACCCGCATATTCGGCATCACCCGCATGATCGCGAGATCCTCCAGCATCTGGTGAGTTGCCCCGTCGTAGCCAACATTGATACCGGCATGGGAACCGACGACGACCACCGGCTGGCGATTCATCGAAGCAGTAGTTTTGATCTGCTCCCAATTCCGCCCGGGGCTGAAAGCCGCATACGAGGAGGTGAAGGGAATTTTGCCGGCATGGGCCATACCGGCGGCGACGGTGACCATATTCTGCTCGGCAATCCCAGTCTCAACGAACCGCTGGGGGAAACGGTTCTTGAAATGGTGCATTTGAGTGCTCTCGGTGAGGTCCGAGCACAGCGCGACCACACGTTCATCGGCCTCGCCGGCAGCCAACAGGCCCCGCCCAAATCCGAAACGGATCGGCTCCAACGCCGGATTGGTCAAAACATTCGGGTCGATTGGGTAGCCGCTCATGCGACGACACCACCTTTCAGTGCGTTCAGGGCTTGTTCAGCCTGGCTGGGAGACGGTGGCTTTCCATGCCAGGTATGGTCATATTCCATGAAAGGCACCCCCTTGCCGGGCACGGTATTAGCCAAGATCATTGTCGGCGCCCAGGTCACGGCCTTTCCGAGGTTGATTGCCTCAATTACCGCGCGGACGTTATTGCCATCGATATCCAGCACATGCCAGTCGAATGACTCCCATTTCGCCCGCAGGTTGGTCAACGGCATGACATCCTCGGTGGCACCGTCAATTTGGATGTTATTTCGGTCAATTAGCGCGATCAGATTGCCCAGCCGGTACTTGCCGGCGAACATGGCCGCCTCCCAAACGTTGCCCTCGTCTATCTCACCGTCGCCCATCGTCGTATACACAAAGCGATTCTTGACGTGATCGATGTTCTGTAGCACGTGGGCATATCCCGCTGCCTGAGACAGGCCAGAACCCAGCGGACCACTCGTGCTCTCCACTCCCGGCAGGGCGTCCCGTTCCGGATGGCCCTGCAAACGGGAGCCCAGCCTGCGCAGTGTGCCCAACTCCGAAACCGGGAAGTATCCCGCCCTGGCCAGGGCGGAATACAACACCGGAGCAGTATGGCCATTGCTGAGGAAGAATAGATCGCGCTCCGGCCAGGCTGGGTTCGCCGGGTCGTGCCGCATGGTGTTGAAGTACAACGCGGTGAGTTGCTCGGCCATCCCCAACGGGCCGGCGCTGTGACCGCTGGCCGCGGTGGCCAGCATCTGCACTATGTCAGCTCGGATCACCTGAGCGATGTGGCTAAGCTCGGCGGTGTCGTCGGTGCGGGCATACGTTGTTTCGTCCATATTTTCTCTCCTTGGGTGCGGCGGATATCCCCTTATGCCTCTTGCTCTACTGGATTGACCAAGCGACCAAGTTGCTCTATCTCTACCACACATTCGTCGCCTGGTTTCAGCCAGACCTGCGGGTTGCGCAAACCGCCAACGCCTTCGGGCGTTCCGGTAACGATAATATCCCCCGGTTCCAGACTCATCGCTTCCGAGAGGGTGGCAACGAGAGTGGATACCGGGAAGATCAAGTCTGCTGTGTTGGCGTCTTGCAGCGTCTCACCGTTCAAGATGGTACGGATGCGCAAACCCGAGCAACCCGGCGGCAATTCGTCCGGGGTAACCAGTTCAGGGCCGAAACCGCCGGTGGCATCGAAGGCCTTGCCCATCGTCCACTGCGGGGTTTTGAGTTGAAAGTCACGCACCGACCCATCATTGAACGGGGCGTATCCCGCGACATGGGAGAGGGCGTCCTTCTCAGCTATGTGCCGTCCTGCTTTGCCGATGACGACGGCCAATTCGCACTCGTAGTCGAACATCGTCGAGGCGTTCGGCCTGATCAGGGGCTGTCCATGGGCGACAAGCCCATTGGCGAAGCGGGCGAAGACAGTTGGGTAGGTAGGCACCTCAAAGCCGGCCTCATCGGAATGGGAGCGGTAGTTCAGCCCGATGCACAGGATCTTCCCGGGTCGGGAGATCGGCGGCAGCAAGGTGAAGTCGCCCAACTCGGGAGCACCTTCCAACTCGGCAGCCAGGTCGTCCAGCCGGTCGGCATACGCCGACAGGTCGCCGTCGAGAACGCTAACCGGGAGTCCCCGGTAGCTTTCCCCGTCGCGAAAGGCCAAGCCTTCGGTGTTTTGGGATTTGTAGCTGATGAATCTCATTTCTTCTCCTTCTAGAACAGCCAGACGGCACCGGTGATGACACCCATGACGGTTGCGCAGACTGCGATCAGGGTTGCCCATGGGAAGGCAAAGCGCCACAGGGAACCGAAGTCGGTGCGCAGTAAGCCGGCCGCGAGGTAAAGCGGCGGGTTGAGCGGGCTCAGTGTGTGCAGGAACATACCCGGCAACACAGAGTGGGCGATAACCTCTGGCGGCACGCCGAAGGAGGCACCAGTCTCCGCGAGAATCGGCACGATGCCGAAGTAGAAGCCGTCGTTCGAGAGTAGGAAGAGCAGCGGGAACGACACGAATGACGTGATCACAGAGAAAGAGTGTCCAAGCCCAGTTGGCAGTACCGAAATCAGCGACTGCGCCATCGCGTCCACCATGCCGGTCTCGTCGATGATGCCCGTGAAGGCCCCGGCGGCCAGGATCAGCAACACGACGACGAGGACCGTCCAGCCGTGTGGCTTCAGTTTCTCGGCCTGCATGCTGACATTTGGCCAGTTGACCGTTACGGCGATAGAGAAGGCAATCAAGGCCAGGGCTGGCAAAGGCAGCAGTTCGGCAACCATGGAACCTAGGAAAACCAATGTGAGGATGAAGTTGAACCAAACCTTCGTTGTCGGAATCGGCACGCGATTGGCGAGTGGGTTGTCATCTTCCTCGACTAGTCCGGCAGCGACTTCCTCATCGTGCAGCTTGGAGAGGCGGCGGCGCTCCATACGGCCCAGAATGTAGGCGATTACAAAAGCGGAGGCAAACGTCAGCAACTGGGCTGGGATCATCGGGATGACAACGTCTGCAATGTCGATACGCAGCGCGGTCGCCATGCGGGCGGCTGGCCCGCCCCAGGGCATCCAGTTCATCGTCGGGGTGATAATGGCGACAAGTACGCCCATGATCAAGGGGTTGAGGCGGGCTGCCCGGTAAATCGGGTACATCGAGGAGAATACGATGAAGACCGCCGTCGAGCCGTCGCCATCAAGGCTGATGATCAAGGTGAGCACAGCAGTGCCCATCACGATCTTGACTGGATCGCTTCCCACGACTTTGAGAATCTTCTTGATGACTGGCTCGAAGAGCCCGCATTCTGTCATCACAAGGAAGAAAAGCAGGGCGAACCCCAGCATCACCGCAGTTGGCGCGGTGGTCTGGAGGCCAGAGACCATCATTTCTCCCAGTTCTTCTCCAAAGCCCCCAAGTAATCCAAAGACTAAGGGGACGAGGATTAGGGCTGGTACAGCCCAAAGCTTCTTCATCATTACCAGGACGATGAAGACTACAATGGTTCCAAAACCAAGCAGAGCGAGCATTGCAGCTCCTTTCAGCACATCTTTGTACTTATCAAGTTGAGCACCAAGCCCAAAGGCCGTGGCGACATTGAGCCTAGGTTTTGCGGACGGTGGGTGCATCACACCCATGGGGGGAAACTGTCCCCTTTTTGGGGGATATTCTGTTCTAACGGCTACCGGGCTCGAATTGTCCTGCCGCCGGGAAGCCGCGTGTAGACTCGATATCCGGGGTGCAGGCCTGCATGAACAGGCGAACCCGAGCCCAGGAGGTCAGTGTGGACACCGCTTCGACGCGACGAGACAACTCTGGAACGTCACGCTCACTGACCCAACTCGCCCGTCTGATCGCCCTGGCTTGTGCCGTGGTGGATGTCGTCGTTTTTTTCAACGAGACTGCCGCACTGCCCAGCTATCTCCGTATCTCAGCCCTGGTGCTGATCAT
>JAITSW010000057.1 GCA_031287505.1 Propionibacteriaceae bacterium | reverse complement strand
TCCCGGTAAAGCCACCCTTTGCCAGCCTGGTCTCCAACTCGGCCAGATAGCTGCGAATAATCGGCTTGATGTAGGCGTCCAGCACTGCGGTGCTGGTGCGCTCGTACTCGCGATATTCCCGTGATAGGTCACTTGAAAGGGTGACTGCGACGGCGGGCGCCACCTCGGCGAATACCTTTCGCATTCGCTGTTCGTTTAGAGGATTCGCATAGGAATGCAAAAAGGCGACTGCCACCGAGTCATAGCCGCGTTCGGCAATCGTTTTGGCTATTTGCCGCGCCTCTTCTTCGTTGAGGTCTATGCCGATCGTGCCGTCGAAGTAAGCCCTTTCCTGCACCTCAAAGGTGTCATACCGTTCTACCAATGCCTTGGGCTTGCGATACCAGAAGTTGTAGCTTTCCTTGCGGTCAGTGCGGCCCAGCAGGTAGACATCGCGGAAACCTTTGGTGGTGACGATTGCGAGCTTGGCCCCGGTACGGGTCAACAGGGCATTCAATCCCAAGGTGGTGCCATGGTTGAAAGTGGCAACCTCGTCTAGTCGAACTCCGGCCTTCGTGAAAGCGTTGAGAACGCCTTCAGTCGGAGCCGAAGGGGTGGTCGGAACTTTGTCGAAGTGGATGGTGCCCGAATCTGGCTCGAGACGAACAACGTCTGTGAACGTGCCACCAACATCAATTGCGATGCGAGTCTTGGCTGGCATTGTCTTCCTTTCTGGAAAATGGGGGGTGGGTCGCTATGAAGAAACTGGAGATCCGCTCCGAATGAGGACGGTGGTCGGTTCACCACCACAATTCCCGGACGCGACGATCAAGGCATTTACGATGGCTAGGTCTGTCATTTTCTTCTTTCAACGCTGGAGGGAACCGCTGGCTGGTCAAACGTCTCGAGCCCGCAGGAACTGATCGAGGCTGACGGCAAAGAGGATAAGCGCGCCCTGCACTACCTGCTGGAAAATTGTGGGTGCTCCCAGCAGGTTGAAGCCGTTTCCGATCAACTGGAGCAAGAACACGCCAAGCACTGAACGCCAGATGGCTCCCGAGCCGCCATTGAGGGAAACACCGCCGATTACCGCTGCCGCAATCGCAGTGAACTCCAGACCCTTGCCGGTGGCAGGTTGGGCGGAAAGCGCTCTGGAGGCCAGCACCAGCCCGGCAACGGCAGACAGCGCGCCGGAGATCATAAAGGCCGTGATATGGGTTTTCACTACCGATATTCCCGAGATAGCAGCTGCAGCCGGATTGCCTCCGACAGCGTAAAGGTTGCGTCCGTATACGGTTTTAGCTATCAGGATGCCGGCGAGGACGGCGATCAGAATGAAGACCAGGGAGCCCCAAGTGATTCCCAATAATTCGGACGGGCGAGAAAGCACCTGTAGCGACAGATCATCTGACCTTACGATTTGCCCATTGGTTAGGACTGTTGCCACCCCGACGAAAACCATGGACGACGCCAAGGTGGCGATGAAGGAATTTACCCTGCCGTAGGTGACCGCCAAACCGTTGAGGAGGCCCAAAAAGGTGCCCACGAGCACAGACGCCAACACGCCGGCAAAGAGCCCGAGGGAATTTATGGCATAGATGCCGCAGATGGCGCTGAGGGCGGCGATGGAACTCATCGAGAGATCGAAGACTCCGGCAATCATGGGAACTGTCACCGCACACGCAAAAATGCCTACCACAATCACCTGGTCGAGGAGGTTGACCATATTGCCGGGCGTGAGGAAGGTCTTGGTACTCACTGACAAGATGACGACCAACACCAGCGCGGCAAAAACAATGCCAAAGTCTCTGGAACGCTGACGCAGCAGGCCATTTTTGATGCTACTCATTGTTTGAATCCTCTTTTCCGTAATCACCAAAAGCTGTCGCGATTACCTGGGCACGATTGGCTTCACCCCAAGCGATTTCGGCAGCGAGTTTTCCGCGCCGCATGACCAAGAGCCGGTGGGAAAGCCCCATTACCTCTTCGATTTCGGACGAAATGATAAGAATCGCGATACCTCGGGCAGCCAAATCTCGGATGATCTCGTAGATCTGGGCTTTGGCGCCAACATCGACTCCCCGGGTGGGTTCGTCAACAATCAAGACCTTCGGCCTGGCCATCATCCATTTGGAGAACAGCACCTTTTGCTGGTTGCCGCCGGAGAGCTGCCACGCAAATTGCTCAATAGAATTGGCCTTCACTTCGGTGGCGGAAGTCACTTCTAAGACGGCTTGTTTTTCGGCTCTGACGCTGCGGAAACCAAAGCGCGAAAACTTTTTGCGCACGACGATGGAGTCGTTTTCCCGAATCGAGTGGATCAGCGATAAGCCGTCTTCTTTGCGATTTTCGGTGACCATCCCGAGCCCGAGTTTGATGCTGGCTTGCGGCGAAGGTTTGTGAACCTCGTGGCCATCAATGGTGATGGTGCCAGACTCCAGCGGGTCAGCTCCAAAAATGGATCGCGCAGTTTCGGTACGGCCAGCGCCGATTAGTCCTGCCATGCCCACAATCTCTCCGGCCTTGATCTCAAAGGACACCGGGCCGATCCCATCAGATCTGAGAAGGTTTTCAACTTTGAGCAATACCGGAGCATCTGGGGCGATCGGGTCTGGACCCCGGTGCTCGAAATCTATCTCCCTG
>JAITSW010000027.1 GCA_031287505.1 Propionibacteriaceae bacterium | reverse complement strand
ATTTCGTGTGGGCTTATCAAAAAGTGCACACGCAAGAGCATGCCCACCTGTGCGGAGCTGTTCTTGAGCTAAGGTGAAAGCCAAACCATCCGAATCAGCCAAGACCCTTGCAATACCGTTTGGCATGACCCAATCGATCTCACCCGACAAGGTTCCATCCACCTCGGTTCGTACTCTTAACCCACCGCCCGACTTGGGTAAGAATGATACGGAAACAACACTCCCCAATGCTGACCTTGGCGGAACCCAGGTACTCTGACTCGACGTAGATAAACATGACTCGTCCATTCCGAACACCGGCAAAGAGCCCAATGGGGGCAGTGGAACTGTCTGCCTTGTCAAGTAACGCAACAGTTTCTCTGCCCCAGATACCGTCAACTCTCGAACAGAAAAATACGACTGTGACGCTGTCGCCACCCAAGTGGGGAGCTCATCAGCACATCTCCCCGGTAACACAACAGGGAGAAAACGTTGCCGCGCTGCTTCCTGATCCTTGTAAAACTCATCGCGGATCAGTTTGGCCTCCCATTGAGCACCCCTACCCTCACTGGGCACCGCATCTACACCAGCACGCCTCTTATACTGGGGAGAAGCAATCAACAAAGTGAAGTCGGCCTCGGTGATCTGCTTCTCCATCCATAGGGGCCAATCCTGAGGATACTGTGCAGCATATGTATCGAGCCGCGCATCAATACCGTTGCTACGCAAAAACGATCCGAAAAGAAACACTGCCTGCTCATGGACAGCGTCGTCATGAGCATATGAGATAAATACGCGTGGCGGAACCATGACGCAACTCTAGTCATACATAACCATAAGAAATCCACATATCATGCGGTTCAGCCACCTCGCTCACCAGCATTGGAGCCTCTGGCGTGACTTGATGAACCATTACAGACCGAGTTCGCTGTGAGATCCCAACCTAAGAAGATGTAGCTTGTCCTCGCCGATTCTTCGATAAATGAGAATGAGATCCGGTCGGATGTGGCAGTCCCGACAGTCGATCCACTCTCCACAAAGAGCGTGATCTTGATACTTGGGAGGCAATTCTTGGTCTGTGGCCAACGCGTCCAATACTACGCCAAAAGCACTATCTAATACCTTTGCCTGACGCCCCTTTTTCTCTCGCTTCCAATCTCGTTTGAACTGAGTTGAAGCTCCAACAATCCTGCTATTCGTCCGCATCCAACCAATCCATCAACGCCTCTTTGGTATGAAACTCTTGCACTTTCGCAAGACGAGACTCGCGGATGGCTGCAAGGGTTTTTTCGTTTGGAGCCAATGGTTCGAAAGGCAGACGTTTTTCCACGGCAACACGAGTCAGCAATAGTCGAATCGCATCGGAAAGCGACATGCCGGTTGCCGATAAGACAACCTGAGCCTCCTTTTTGACCTCTTCGTCTATCCGAGCACGCACAACAACACTTGCCACTGTTCCAACCTTTCGTGTAGCTACATTGTAGCCACACGAAGTGCTTTCTAGGGTGGAATCTGACAGCTTAAATCCCATACAAGTCAGGCTAAATCAACGGCGACCTCTCCGCCAGGGGGACGTCGATTACCTGTGGATAACTAATTCCAATTTGCCGAATTGTGGATAACTCAAGTGGGCAAAACCATAGCTAGCAGGCGACTTGACGGGCCAAAGCTTCAGCCTTGCGGAGCATCCACCTGGTCTCGCTTTGCCAACGTGGGGTTTGATCGGCGTAAGGCTGGACGGCTAGTGACACGATCACTGCGGCCGTGCGCAGCCGAAGCTCCAATGGATCCACTCGCCGATCAAAGACAGGCACCCACCCAGCTATCAGATCGTGGAGTTTTGACTCATCGGTTTTGGATGCGCAGTGGGTCGTCAATAAGTGGGCAAGCATCGACGCCAAGTCGTCTACCCGATGGCCTGGGCCGGCAGTATCTGGGTCGAGCAGACCGGAGATTTGGCCGTCCTTGATAAGTATTTGCCCGGCATGCAGATCACCGTGAGTTGGCTCTTCGCCCCGTCTCGAGGGTGGCATTTCAGTTTGGATTTGCGCTGCCAACTCATTCAACAGCGGATTTGCTCCCGGCAAGATTTCGCTCAGAACGTCCACATAATAGGGCAGGGCTTCAACCCAGGTGGTGCGTTTGGGAAGCCACGCGATTTCTACCGGCATGGCATCCAACATCGAAACGAGTGCCTGAGCTGAAATCGGGGCGTTGGGGAGAAGCATCGCCAGTGATTCGCCCTTGAGCTCGCTGCTGACGATGATTCCGTCTGCGGTTGCCGCCTTGATTTGGGCAACGGGCAACCCAGATTCGAAAAGTAGACGTTGGCGTTCTCCCGCGTGGGGAAGGTCGGCCACCCGGTATACCTTGGCAAAAACAGCCTCGTCTACCGTGGCGATACTCACGACAGCTCTGCGTCGGGGACGATAGCCGATCATCGTCAGCGTCAATTCTTCGACACTCACCTGATGATTAAAGACGCCCTGCGCGTTACACATCTCTGCGACCGCCTCTGGGTATGCAACAGTCGCCAATCCGGGTAAATCTGGGACTTTGGGATAGATCCAGCAGGCAGCTTCGACATCGCCGTCTGAGAAGATTTCCACTCCCGGTTCGTTCGCAATGCCAGTCGCATCCATACTCACGCCGAAAACCTCACGGCGGCGTCCGTATGGCCAATCGACCTCAGCCAAGTAGGTCGCCGACCATCCATCAGCGCCTGGCTCCACCCGATCAAGTTGGAACGAAAGGAGTTCACCGCCAGCATGGCGGGCAGCCACAGCCAACAACTGACGCAGGTCTTCCCCGCCTATTAGCTGATTAGCCGCGTCTTTGCCCATAGCCCGCTCAGTCTTCTTGCTCGGGAGAGACAATCTCTTCAAGCTGGGTAAAGCGCAACCGGGCAGCCCTTCGCCCGTCCAATTCAGATACCTCGAATTCGAAACGGGCAGCACCTGAAGTGACCGAAGGCACCTCTACTTCAACCTTGTCACCCACGGTAGGCAGGTCGCCCAAGAGCGCCATCACAAAACCGGCAACCGTGTCATATGGGCCTTGAGGCAGTTTGTAGCCAAAGCGATCAGCAAAATCTTCTAGGGTGAGCAGGCCGTCAATGGTGGTGGTTTCCCCTGGCAGGCTCACCTCCTCGGCCTGGCCGGCGTCGAATTCATCCGAAATGTCGCCAATGAGTTCTTCAATCAAGTCTTCGATAGTGACGATCCCCGCCGTGCCGCCGTATTCGTCGCGAACGATGGCGAGAGTGGCTTTGTTGGCCCTAAGGTCGCTCAAGGCTTTGAGCACCCGCACGCTCTGCGGCAGATTCGTCACCGGGCGGGCCAAAGCCGAAACCGGCTCCCTCATCTGCCCCGGGGTGAGGGCGATGAAATCTCGGACGTGGACGAAACCCAGCACCTCGTCGGCAGTCTCCCCTATTACCGGGTAACGGCTGTGCGCCAGTTCCTTCGTCTGGGCCACGGCTTGCAAAACGCTCAAACTGCCGTCCAGGAAATCGACCTCGGTACGGGGGATCATCACCTCGCGCAAGCTGGTGTTGCCAGCCGAAAACACCTCGTCCACAATGGCGCGCTCCTCTTCGCCCAAGGTTGCCGAGGATTCCACCATTGCCCGCAGCTCGTCGTCGGTGACTTCTTCGCGACCCGCCGCCGGGTTACCGCCGAGCAGGCGAACCAAGACATTTGTCGAAACAGTCAAGAGCCAGATCACCGGCTTGGCGATTTTGGCGATCGCCGCGACCATCGGCCCTAAGGCGAGCGAGTAAGCCTCGGCGTTTTGCATAGCCAACCGCTTAGAAGTCAACTCGCCGATAACGATGGAGAAATATGAAATCACCAGCGTGATAGACACCAAGGCTACGGGGCGGGCCGCCGATAACGGCATCCCCCAGCCCGCAAAAACCGCTGCTAATTCGTCTGACAGCAGCGCGCCGCCGAAAGCGGCGGAGAGGAATCCGGAGAGGGTGACGCCAATCTGCACCGCGGAGAGGAACAGATTTGGGTCGGACGAAAGCTGGGCGACCGTTCTACCGCGCTTGCCTTTTTCTCCGAATTGTCGAATTTGCGAATCGCGCAAAGACACCAACGCCATCTCGGCAGCGGCAAAAACACCGCCGATAATGATGAACAACAGAATCAGCAGAACGTTTCCTATGACCGATTCCAACGGACACCTTTCTAAAGACCCATGCCAAGTCTAGAGCCGGGAGCGGTCAACATCTTTTTCCAACTGGGCGCCTTGCAGGAAACCTTTTAGGAACCCGGCACCCCAGCTCAGGTGCATAGTCACCAGGACGAGGGTGTTAAGCGCCTTGTCCAGGGCATCCGCGCTGGGAAGTTTCGTCGCCCCAACGAAGCCGACGCCCAAGAAGTATATCCAAGAACCCAGTTCCATCAGCTTGCCCAGCAGGCGGAAAAACCGTCCCCGGAATAGGCCAATCCGCTGCAAGGACCACAGCGCTAGGCAACTTCCGACCAGCCCGGCGACTGCCGGCGGGGCGACGTACCGAAGTGGGGTATTGCCCTGCCTGCGCACCAGTGCCCCGCGCCAAACACCGGTGGCGTACATCTGTTTGCGCAAGGCCTGCCAGTTGTCCCGCGGCCAATACACCACCTGCAATTTCGGAACGAAAAGCACCCGGTACCCGGCCGCCCGGATGCGGGAGTTGAGTTCCCAGTCTTCGGCGCGCAATAACGTCTCATCGAAATAGCCGACCTCGGCTAGGACTTCCTTTCGAAAGACGCCCAAATAGGCGGAATCGGCCTCCGTCTCGGATTCGCCGTGATGGTAGACCCCGCCACCGGTTCCGAACGGGGAGTTGTAGGCCCTGGCTACCGCACTTTGGAAGCGGCCATCACCCTGGGCCAGCATGCGTCCGCCAAGATTCGCTGCCCCAGTGCGCACCAAGGTGTCCACCGCGGTGGCCGTATAGTCTTCGGGGAGCACCGCATGGGCATCTACCCGAATCACCACCGGGTGCTTCGCCGCCTTGATGCCAAGATTCACCCCGGCCGGAATTTGATTGCGGTCGTTGCGCACCAGCCGCACTTGCTGGAAGCGGTCAGCCAGAGTTTGGGCAATCTCGTCGGTGGCATCGCTGGAAACGCCAAGGGAGAGAATCAGCTCTGATTCACCCGCATATTCTTGCGAAAGCACCGCCGCGACGGCATTTTCCAAGTATTTTTCCTCGTTGAGAACGGGCATCACGTACGTCACGCCGGGAGTCTTGGGGAGTTTCTTCAGCTCAGCCACGCCCCCATCCTGCCACGCAATGCCGCAACTCTCACCTCGACCCGGCATAATCGTGGTTGGGCGCAATCCGAATCCGCGCAAAACCAAGGTGGTGAACGTGAAAATCAAACTGGCGAGTTTCCTAAAGCGAAACCAGCTGATTTACGACATCTACTTCTATGTGTTTTCGGCGCTGCTGGCGATTGTGCGGTTATTCGTCCGCACGGACGACCGACTCATCCTCTTCATCTCGTTTGGGGGAAAGAAATACGACGACAGCCCGCGGGCGCTCTTCGAATATATGAAAGCCGACCGCCACTTCGCCGACTACCGCTTCGTCTGGGCCTTTCACGATGTGGATGCCCACGAAGTGCCGGGAGCCAAAAAGATCAAGGTCGACACCCCGGGGTATTTCCTCACCGCGCTCCGGGCCCGCGCGTGGGTGACCAACTCGGCGGTAGAGCGGGGCTTGCGGTTCAAGGGCAGGCACACCTACTACGTCAACACTTGGCATGGGGTGCCGCTCAAACGGCTGGGCAACGATCAGCCCGCGTCTTTGAAGAGTTCGTTTAGGCGGCTGGAGACCGGCAAACACAGCTATGACACCTTCTTGATACAGGGAGAGTTTGACCGCAAGGTGCTCACCTCGGCATACAACATCTCGCCGAAGCAATTCCTGATGTCCGGGCTACCCCGAAATGATGTTTTGGCCAACGCCGGCCCAGACCAGCGGATTCAAGCCCGCGCGCGCATCGGCGTCCCAGAAGGCAAGAAGGTCATCCTCTACGCGCCCACCTTCCGCGAGTACCTCCTTGACGGGCTAGACGTCGTCTTGCCCTCCCACATCGATTTCCAGCGCTGGGAAGCCGAACTCGGCGATGACTATGTCTTCCTCTTCCGCGCCCACTACGAGGTGGCCAGGGTGACGGATTTCCCGGCGCACAGCGATTTTGCGCGTGATGTTTCCAGCTATCCCGAACTCGCCGATTTGATGATTGCGGCGGACGTGCTGATTTCCGACTACTCCTCGATCTTCTTCGACTTCGCCATCTTGAAGCGTCCGATGATTTGCTACGCCTACGACTACGACGAATATGAATCCAAACGCGGCCTCTATTTCGACGTTCGCAAAGAATTACCGGCAGCTGAAACCGAAGACGGGGTTCTTGCCTTGGTAAAGCAGGGCAACGCGCTGCGACCCCAGACTTTCGCGTTCCGCGGGAAATTCCTTGGACGCTACGGCTGCGCCTGCGAAACCGTAGCCGATAACATTTACCAAGCTATCCGGACGAATAGTTTTAAGGTGCTGCTTTTCCAGACATTCTGGGCGAGGCTATGGTGGAAAATCCGCAAGCGTTTCTGAGCGACTCTCACCCACCGATATCGGGCAGCGCCTGCGGGAAGGCGATGGAACTATGGCATTCACGTGGATGTCCATGACCCGGGGGCAGCGCCCGCAGGTGGGCGATGGAGATATTCTTGGGCACTGTGATCGATTCAAATCATTGGCTGCTCACGCTCTCTTGTGCTGACCAGCCCGGCATTGTCCATCGGGTTACAGCCGCCATTTTGCTGGCCCAAGGCAATATCACCGAGTTGCAGCAGTTCACCTCCGACGAATCCGGCCGGTATTTCATGCGCGTGCAGGTGCAATCCGGCTTTGACCGTTCGATATTTGAAGAGGCCATCGCGCCGTTGGCCAAAGACCTGGACGCCACCTGGAACCTTGATTATGTGGGACGTCGGCGTCGCACTTTGGTGTTGGTTTCAAAGGCCGGCCATGTGCTGAACGACCTGCTCTTTAGACAGCGTTCCGGGTATTTGCCCATCACCATCCCGCTGATCATCTCCAACCACTCAGACCTGGCCGATCTGGCCAGCTTCTACTCGGTGCCCTTCGAGACTTACAACACCGCCGACGCCGGCAAAGCAGAAGTGGAAAAGCGGATTTTGGACGTAGTCGGGGAATATGACATCGAGTTGGTGGTGCTGGCCCGCTACATGCAGATTCTCTCCCCCGGGCTCTGCCAGGCCCTGACGGGACGGGCGATCAACATTCACCACTCCTTCCTGCCCGGTTTCAAGGGGGCGAATCCGTACCGCCAGGCTCATGAGCGCGGGGTGAAACTCATCGGCGCCACCGCGCATTTCGTCACCAGCGATCTGGACGAGGGCCCCATCATCGAGCAAAACGTCCGCCGGGTTGACCACACCATGAACGTCTCGCAGTTGATCGCCATGGGGCAAGAGCAAGAGTCGCACACCCTCACCGAAGCGGTAAAACTCTTCGCGGAACACCGGGTGCTATTGGACGGCGCGCGCACGGTTGTTTTCAGCTAGCTTTGCCCGCGCTTTCTTCCCCGCGCTTTCTCCACGCTTTGCCCGTACTTTCTCCGCCCTCGCTTTGCCCACACTTTGCCCGCATTTTCTTCCCCGCACTTTCTCTGCCCTCGCTTTGCCCGCACATTCCCCGCGCTTTCTCCGCCCTCACTTTCCCCGCACATTCCCCGCCCACACTTTGGGCGGTATCGGCTCAAACAAACTATGACCAGGCAGCGGTAGCGCGCCAGTTATCGCGCAAAAGCGCGATTCCCACTCTCAAACTCAAGCAAGCGACTAACATGGACACGTCAGAACTGACCTTTTTCAGGAGAGAATTGTGAGCAAAACACCCATAAAAATCGCCGTAACCGGCGCTGCCGGCCAGATCGGCTACAGCCTGCTTTTCCGCATCGGCAGCGGAGCTATCTTTGGCCCGGATCAGCCAATCGAGCTAAGGCTCTTGGAAATCACCCCGGCTCTCAAAGCCCTTGAAGGCGTCGTCATGGAATTGGACGACTGCGCCTTTCCCAATCTCGCCGGCGTGGTTATCGGCGACGACCCCAAGACAGTTTTCGACG
>JAITSW010000263.1 GCA_031287505.1 Propionibacteriaceae bacterium | reverse complement strand
TCACCTGCAAAACAGCCATGCCCTTGGCGTCCAGTTGCTCAATGTAAGCCTTGTTGCCCACCACGATAATCCGCCAGGGTTCGCGGTGCATGGCACTGGGTGCGCATAAACCGGCTTCGGCGATAGCCCGCAGGGTCTGAGCCGGAACCGGCTGCCCATCAAACGTCCGGCAAGCATACCGAGTCTTGATCACTTCGAGAGTGTCACTCATAATTCCCTCCTGGGATGCGAAAAAGTCAACCCCAGTCTAGGCGTGCCTGTAAGGCGGGTGTGCCAATGGCCAAAGCCCTGGCATCTCAAAATGGTTTGCCTAGCGAGTTGCCACAGAACGCGACCCACTCTTTTCTTGCGCAGAGTTCACACATAGAACCTATGTGAGCAAATCATCCACGCCCTCTCGAAGTTGAAAGAGTTAGCTGATTCACTAGCTTGAGCCACTCCCGTTGGGGGAAGACGATGTTCGTCTGGTTTTCGCAGCCTGAACGACGCCAGGAGTGGTAACTCGGAGATACGCAACGATCACGTTGTTTGCTTTAAGGACGGGGCTGGAGCCGTGTGACCTGAGTTGGGTCATGTGTGTTGATGCTGAGTGTTCTCATGTTTATCTGTGGAAGCTCCACATACTTGCCGACATGGATTCAAAGCGGTTTCTTGTCTATAAAGTGGGGGCGGCAAGGGGCAACACATAGCCGCTAGACCGTCCATCGCCCCGCGACAGAATCAGCTCAGCTAATTTCCCGAGCCAGCCCTGCCCACACGCCAATACCGACAGCGGCCAAAGCCAGGCCATAAACAACTGGAGAGGCGATTCCGACAAGAGAGGCAACAAGAAGCATGCCCAAACATATTTGGGCGGCAAGCTCCATTTTTGCGCGCTTTTCAATTCTGCCAACCCGAAGTTTCCGGATTGTTTGGGCAAAGACGGAGGATACCGCGGCAACCGCCGCCACTGTCAGCGCTGCAAAAAAAGTCATGTCTGCTCACCTTGCGCTGTTTTACCCCAAGGGCGATTCAGAAGAATCCCCGCCACCGATCCAGCGGCAAACACCCCGATACCTGCCAAAACATGTGTCAGGCTGGCCACATTGCTAATCGCAAAGGCAATCAGAAACCAGATCCCTAGATTTGCCAACAAACTCGGCAACCAATCGCGCCCGCATTTTTTGTGCTTCAGTTCCCAAATCAGTCCAACCATACTCGATGCTGCGATAAGGCCAACAATCAGCAGTGCCGCTTCGCAAACCAACTCCAAACTGCCGCTGTCTATCAAAACACCTCTTCCATCATTGCCCAGCAATTCTCAATTCCAAGGATTCCGGCGACTCCTCCTGCCGCGCTCACAGCAAACTCAAGAGCTGCTGTTCTGGCGGTAGATGTCTTTGCGTACGCCTTCATCTCTTTCCAGTCCTTTTTGACTAACTTGTCAATGAGGGCAGTAATTCTGAGATTATCAGTTCTACAGCTTAGGCGGTAGGAGCAAGCGAAGCCCCACAGAACGTCGCCGCGAGCGAGACTAGAACCCCGATAGGCACCCAGTGTTTTGCGACATGCACATCAAGGTTCTCCTCCCAATGAACGGGATTTTCGGCCAGATATCACGAGGGTATTTGTTTCCTATATTGACGTCAACTACATTCCCGAACGATTTGACATGGGGAAAGAGGGCAAGGGGAGACAAACAACCGCCAGATTATCGCCACCCCTTATCCGCCTTTATTAATGCTGTCTTGGCCATCCGCGAACCCGTTTTGGAGGCTTTCCAACTACAAAAAATCCACTAAACTCCAAATCAGGGTTTTTTCGGTATGCCCTGACTGTGAATAGCGCCCAAAGAAAAGCCAACACAACGCCTACCAGAGTTCCCAATACAGCAACCCAAATCGAGGTTTTTACCAAACTAGAACAACACCCCAGAATCGTAAATCCCGAAATCAAGTACCCAAGCCAATCAGTCAACTGAAGTCGCCCTAAAACATAGGTAAGTATCAACGCCGAAGCACAAGTAATCGCCATAATGCTACCCGCTGCTCCCAGCATCTCAATACTCATAATCGCCTCCGTTGCTTTACCGTGATGTTACCACTTGGACAGAGAATTCCATATCAGCCCTTCTTAAGGGCAGCGAATAGCCTTTGGCAAGCTCCAACCCCGAGAAGATCCATAATGAAACCCAACCCCTTGTATATGATCACACCGCTCCACATCACTTTGCCACCTTTCGCTGCTATTTTAGCCTCAGCTTTTGCCCATCCGTAATCCTTAAGAATCGAAACCACGGTCGGTATTTGATTCAAGAAATTACTCAGACGCGCGGCATTTGTGCTGCCAAGTTTTAGCCACCCTTCGTAACGTCCCTAACGTCACAAAGGACCGTCCCCAAGTAACGTCCAAGCGTATAAATAGAAAACATCCGAAGAATCCTCGGAACCACTGCAAACGGCTTGCCTGAGAGATTCTGCAGAACGCGACCTGCTCATTTATCTCACCGGCATGTTGCAGAACCGCGGTTGCGGGACGAACGGTGATCTCATGGCCAAAACGGCGCAGAATCGGCTGGAAGGTGGAAGACTCGGGCAGGCCTAGCCTGTCTTTATCACACACCGATGTGTTCCCGGGATTGCTTGGCTCGTATCTTGTTCGTATTTTTCCGTTGAGGTGATGCCGCTTGCCCACAGCACCTTGCCAGGCTCAAGACCGGCAAGGATGCCTGTCACTCCCCCAGGGCTGTCGTCTTCACCTTCCCCCCAACCAATGGTCAACTCCCTGCTGAAGTCGATACCCCCAACATCACCTTCAGTCGTATACCCGTCATTAGGCTGAAACAAAACCACGCGATTGCTAGCAGCATCCAGCTCAGCACTCGCCGCCCACAAATCAGGATTGGGCTCAGAGCCATCAGAGTAATAGGCCACACTGACATTGACTATCTTACGTTCGCATTTTTGGGGAATCGTCAGAACGTACACGCCATCTTGTGCCTCAATGAACCCCGCGCTTAGCGGTGTACAGCCGGTAAGGACCATCACACAGACAACTACCAAAAACAGCCTGGCAAGCCCGTACCCGAGTTTATTCTCGCGTTTCATAGATACTCTCTCAATCAGCCAGCAGTAGCCGTATCCACCGCCTTTGGAGCCCGCCATCATCTCCCAGATGCTACCGCACGCATAGAGTTACCAATCTTGCAGGGTGTTCAAACAAAGAACCCATGTGAGCCACCTATCGGAATCGAACCGATGACCTATTCATTACGAGTGAATCGCTCTACCGACTGAGCTAAGGTGGCCGGATTGCCATGCAACCGAGGCACAAGTATAGAGCCTGAGCAGCGTGGAGTGGAAAACCTTGGTCAAGTGCAGCGTTTGCCCGGCGGCGGAAGCGTTCCAGAAACCAAGAAATCAACCACAGCGGAGTCGACACACGCAGACTTCCCCCCAAAAGAAGTGTGGCCTTGGCCCTCGAAAGTGAGCAGCACGGCATTCTTCAGGCGCTGTGCCAAAGTCACCGACTGCTGGTACGGGGTGGCATTGTCGCCGGTATTACCCACCACCAAAACCGTCTGTTCCAGAGGTCGAGCGGAAACATCCCACCTAGTGTCTGGTTTGACCGGCCAGAGGGCGCACACGTAATAGGGGCCAATGTAGGTAGACATCAGCGGAGCCACCTCTATCTCGGCCAGCCACTCCCGATCCGCCGCCAAAACACCCTCGTCCAACCTTTCGAGACAGTGAATCGCCGCGAAAGACACCGCCATCTGGTCATAGCTGCCATCCGAATCCCGATACGCCCCCACATCTGCCAACGTCAAAAAGTATCGCCCATCGCCGTCCAGCGCCTCAGTGATAGCCTCTGCGGCCATCTGCCAGCCTTCCTCACCCCAATAGAGCGCCGTCAGCAGGCCATTGACCGCCATCGACTGCGTCAACTGCCGCTTGCCCACCCTCAGCGCCCGCGCTTCCAGCTCTTCAAACAACTTCGTTGTTTTCCCAAGAACAGCCGAAGCGCTATCCCCTAGTTGACAATCCTCTTCGGCAGCGCACCAGCTAGCCATGCTGTGCAAGGACGCTTCAAAACCCACCACTTGGGGAATCTCGTCAGCTTCACTCAACGCGGCCGCACCGTCAAGAACGACCCTGCCCACTTTGTCCGGAAAGGCTTGGGCATATCTGGCACCAAGCTCAGTCCCGTAAGAGTAGCCGACGAAGTTGAGTTTCCCGTCCCCCAAAATCACCCGCAGTAAATCCAAATCACGGACGGTGTTAGCCGTCCCCACATAACGCAGATAGTCGCCACTGTGCTGAGCACACTTGAGGCCAAAGTCGTAGGCGTTGGCCACCAAGACCGCTTTTTCCGCCTCATCGTCTGGGGAGGTATCCAATTCGTTTACGGCATCCAATTCCTTATCGCTGAGGCATTTGACCGGGGTCGAAAGACCGGTCCCCCTCGGATCCCAGCCCACGATGTCATACTGCTCTAAACCCTGGTGATGGAAATAGGTGGCTAAATCAGCGCCGCTGCCACCCGGTCCGCCCGGATTGACGAACAGCGTGCCCAAATACGGCTGTTTTGTTGCCGCGCGCCGAGCCATAAAAAGGGTGATCGCCCGTCCATCTGGATCGGTGTAGTCGAGCGGGGCGAGCACCTCAGCACACCTGACGGCACCCGGCACTTCTTTGCCCATCTTTTTTGCGCATGAAAGCCACTGCGGCGACTGCTCTTGATACCCGGTTATGCCGTTCCCGGGAGCTAGCTGGTACAGGCTGTCGATCTGCTTTAACTCAACTCTCGGACGGTCAATAGCCAAACCTGGAGAGTTGGAGACTTCTACGCCCCCAATCTCTGTCGTCTTTGCCGTCGGCTGAGGGGAGGGACTTCCCGTTGTGAGCCCGGACGGATCAGCAGCGCAACCAGCTACGGCTAAGACAAGCGCTACCGCCACAACAGTGCGGCATCTCCAAGCGCTGATCACAAAAAACTAGCCTACGCCTAGGTATTAGGCGTCTATCGCGGCTCTTTCGGCTTTTGACCGCTCGCGAGAGGCGCGAATGCTGCGGTCGATACTCCAACCTCCGGCGCCAACCGTGAGGAACATGATGCCCACCACTGCCAGCAGCAATTCAAACTCTCCCAGGAAACCCGCTTGCCCGGTGGCAAACGGATTCCAGCCGGCACCCCACTGCACGAATACCAAGGCGCCGACAGAAATCGCGGCAATACCCAGCCCGGCAACGCGCGTCAGAAAGCCCAGAACTAAAGACAAGGCAATGAGCATCGAGGAGACCGAAATCACATAGAGCCAAATCTCTGGGGACGGCAAGATAGTGCTCTGGAGCTGCGTCTGCGACATTTCTAGATTCACCGTCAACATCGTCACGCCGCGATACCCGAAGATGAAGGCCAACATCAAACGCAACAGAAAGAGCCCTAGCGAGCCAAAGAACTTATCGGTGGGGCTCTTCTTGATGATAGCCTCAACCGTCTCAGCCGCCGTCGGGGCGGCGATGGCCGCTGGTGCCAGGGCGGAAGTTGTCGAAGTCAAAGCGGAAACGCGAGCCTCGCGGCGAGCCGCTCTTTCGTCGGCCAGCTTTTGCTGTTCTTCGCTCAGCACTGGGGGAGCTGCTTCAGGCACCCGGAAGATGGATTGATCTGGGGCGAGTGCGCCGAGCGCCTCGGGCGCTGCTGCCTGCTGCTGGGCTGGATCTGAAGCTTGGGTTGGCGGTTCTAGAGTCCAGTTGGACACCGACTGCGCCTGGGCTGCAGCCAAGTCTTGGGCATCAGCAGGTTGCTGTACCTGCCACGAGAGTTGAGCTGCCGGCTCGGGATCTGCGGTGAATTCTGGCTGGACGGGAGGCTCCGGGGCAGTGAAGGCGCCCTCGGAAGCCTGAGATTGCTGGTAGGCCGGTTCTACAGGTTCGGCAGATCGCTGGAAAACCGGTTGCGCAGGTTCGGCAGATGGCTGGAAGACCGCCGGTGCCGGTACCGACTGATACGGGGCAGGCGCAACTGGCTGATATCCCGGGATGGGAGTCTGCGGGTCTGCCACCTGCGGCGCCACATCAGCGCGTATGGACGCCGTCGGGGCATTGGGACGCGCGGGAGCCGCCTGCTGAAATTCCCAACCCGGGGCAACCGGAGGCGCATAAGGCTCTTGCGGAGCTGCCTCCTGAAACTGAGGTGTCGGGGGAACAGTCCCGCCATATGGCTGGTAAACCTCACCGGGCACCCCTGGCGCCTCGGACGTCTGATCGAACTGGGAACCGGATTCAGTCACGTTAGACCTTTCCTGAAGATACTTGTACACGATCCATGCTTTCACCAAGCTGGGGCGTTTTAGCTCAGCGACACGGGTCACCCTAGTCTTTTAGCGAGATAAAGAGGGCTTTCACCGCTAGCAAGAGCACCACATTTTGCTCTATGGCCTCCTTGCATTTCCCGATGGCGGCTATCCGCTCCAGGGTGGCTTCTGGGGTGGTCTTAGCGGAGAACCGGTGAATCTCGTCCGCCAATTCCCCGTTGATAAGCTCCACCCCTGCCCGAGTTTGCGTTACCAGGACATCGCGGTAGTACACCGACAACTCGCTCAAGGCTCGATCAAGCGCGTCACGCTGTAGCCGGGTGGCCCGCATGCCCTGTTCTTTTTTCAACGCTTTTTCGGCAGCCTGCGCATTGCGAGGTTCCCGACCCGAACCCATCCCCATCGCCTGGCGCAGATGAGCCAACTCGCGAGCATCCAACTCTTTGGTGATGGTTTCCGCTTCAGACTTGGCGGCGTCGATCATCTCCTGCGCGAGCGTCAAGCAGGCTGTCAAAGATGTCAGCGAAGAAGGGATCTGAAGCACCTTCGCCCGCCGGGCTCGGACTGTTTCATCCTGCGCCAACAGGCGCGCCCTGCCGATATGCCCCCCGCACACTCGAGCCGCCCACTGCGCCCGCTGCGCGTCGATACCATACCGACGCCGCAAGAGTTCGGCGATGGCACGCGGAGTAGGGGTGACCAAGCCAACTTCTCTACAGCGGGATCTGATGGTGACGATTACGTCTTCGGCGCTGGGCGCGCAAAGCATCCACACGGTTCTGGGCGACGGCTCTTCAAGATTCTTCAATAAGGCGTCGGCACCCTCCTCGGTAACTCGATCGGCATCCTCGATCACCACGATTTGATATCGGCCCATGCTTGGCGATAACGAGGCGTCCCGCACTAGTTTGCGAATATCGTCCACCTTGATCGAGAGGGTCTCGGTGTTGACCAGCCTCACATCCGGGTGGCCGCCGGAAAGCACGAGCCGGCAAGGCTGACACTCGCCGCAACCGCCGCGATCACACTCCAGGGCGGCCGCGAAAGCACGGGCGGCAACCGATCTACCCGAGCCGGGCGGGCCGGTAAAGAGCCAGGCATGTGTCATCGCATGGCCATCGCCGGCAATAGCGCGCTGGAGCTGCGCAATCACTTTGTCTTGTCCGATCAGATCGCCAAAGACCCCGGATATGGCGGTACCCACCTCGGCCATACTGCCTCCTGTCCGTGAGATCAACTCGCAACGACCGCGACGACACGGGCCAGCACTTGGGCGGCTATATCGTTGATCGGCAGGCATCCTGGGACTACAAAATAGTGCTGCGGATCTGAAGCGGCCGTGTCTAGAAACCACTGACGCACCCGAAGGTGGAAATCATCCCCCGCCGATTCCAGCCGGTCTTGCCGCACAATCCGCCGCAAACCCGCGCGCGGGTCAAGATCGAGCACTACCGTCAACTCGGGCAGCAAGCCGCCGGTTGCCCACTTGGCCAGCGCGCGTAACTGAGAAATATCTTGGTTGCGGCCAGCGCCTTGGTAGGCCAGCATCGAATCCACATATCGATCTGAAATCACCACCGCCCCCGCCTGAAGCGCCGGAAGGATGACCTCTTCGACGTGCTGGGCCTTGTCGGCCACATAAACCAGGGCTTCGGCGCGATCCGAGATATCACCGGTATCGGGATCCAAGATGATGTTTCGCAGCCGGGTGCCAAATTCGGTACCCCCAGGCTGCTGTGTCTGAACAGCATCAATGCCCAACTTGCGCAATGATTGCACAAGCAAACGACACTGCGTGGACTTGCCGACGCCGTCCCCACCCTCAAAAACGATAAACGTGCCGCTCATGGCCGGCGCTACTTCTTCTTTGCGGTTGCCCGCTTCTTGGGCACCGCCTTGGCCTTGCGGGTGCGCGGAGCCGGCGGGTTGGCCCGCTTATCGGCCAGCAGCTCAGCCGCGCGTTCCAAGGTAATCTCGTCCATCTCGTCGCCGCGTTTCAAGGTGGCATTCGTGGTGCCGTC
>JAITSW010000259.1 GCA_031287505.1 Propionibacteriaceae bacterium | reverse complement strand
TGCCGGTGGAGGTGAAGCCGGCTCGTGCCACCACTTTGGCCATGCGTTGGTTGGTGACTTTCTCACGCGCCCGCCGGGAGAAGACGATGACCGAACGCTTGATGAACGAATTGCTTGATGCTTCCAATGGCCTAGGGGCTTCGGTCAAGCGTCGCGAAGATACTCACAAAATGGCAGAGGCCAACCGGGCCTTCGCCCATTATCGTTGGTGATGTCTGGTGGCTTTTGATTTAGAAACAGATCTTAACAAGGTCCGCAATATTGGCATCATGGCTCATATTGATGCCGGAAAGACCACCACAACAGAGCGCATTCTCTTTTACACCGGTATCAATTACAAAATCGGCGAAGTTCATGATGGCGCTGCCACGATGGACTGGATGGAGCAAGAGCAAGAGCGTGGTATCACCATCACCTCCGCTGCCACCACGACATTTTGGAAGAACTACCAGATCAACATTATCGACACCCCAGGCCACGTCGATTTCACCGTAGAGGTAGAGCGTTCGCTGCGTGTCCTTGACGGCGCGGTCGCAGTTTTCGACGGGGTAGCCGGGGTGGAGCCGCAGAGCCAGACCGTTTGGCGGCAGGCGACAAAATACAGCGTTCCGCGTATTTGCTTTGTCAACAAACTCGACCGCACCGGCGCTTCTTTTGACTACTGTGTCAAGACGATCCGAGAGCGCCTGGGTGCCGTTGCCGCCGTTATTCAGCTTCCAATCGGTTCGGAGGCCAATTTTATTGGCGTTGTCGATGTCATTGAGAAGCGGGCTCTTACCTGGCGTGGCGAAACCCAGGTGGGGGAGGATTTCGCTGTGGAGGAGATTCCCGCTGACCTGGTTGACGCAGCTCAGGCCGCCCATAACGAGTTAGTCACAATTCTGGCTGACAATGACGATGAGTTCGCTGAGGCTTGGTTGGAGGCTGAGGAAACCGGGGTTGAGCTCGAAGTTGCCCAGATTAAGGCCGCGTTGCGCAGAGCGGTTATCGCCAACAAGGTTTCGGCTGTGCTGTGTGGCACCGCGTTCAAAAACAAGGGCGTGCAGCCTTTGCTGGACGCCGTCATCGATTATCTGCCCGCTCCTATTGACGTCCCCGCTATCAAGGGTTTTGCGCCTAATAAGCCCGAAGAAATCATTGAGCGCCATCCTTTAGAGAGCGATCCGCTGGCGGTCTTGGCTTTCAAGATTGCCGCTGATCCCCACTTGGGCAAGTTGACTTATATTCGGATCTACTCCGGACGTCTCAAGGCTGGCCAGCAGGTTCTGAACTCGGTCAAGGGGCGCAAAGAACGCATTGGCAAGATCTATCAAATGCACGCTAACAAGCGTGAAGAGATTGATTCTATCGGCGCCGGCATGATCTGCGCGGTCATGGGCTTGAAAGACACCTCAACCGGCGAAACCCTGTGCGACCCACAGGCACCGGTGGTGTTGGAGTCTATGGATTTCCCAGCTCCGGTTATCGAGCAGGCCATCGAGCCCAAGACGAAGTCTGACCAAGAGAAGCTCTCGGCTGCCATTCAACGCCTCGCCGAAGAAGATCCGACCTTCCGGGTTCATACTGACGAAGAGACCGGCCAAACGATTATTGCCGGTATGGGCGAGCTTCACCTAGAGATCCTCATTGATCGGATGAAGCGCGAGTTCAGGGTGGAAGCCAATATCGGCAAGCCGCAGGTTGCCTATCGCGAAACGCTGCGTCGCGCGGTTGACAAGGTTGAATACACCCATAAGAAGCAGTCTGGCGGCTCTGGCCAGTATGCGAAGGTGATTATTTCCATCGAGCCAAAGGAAGCTGGCACGGGCTACGAGTTCGTCAACGCTGTTACCGGCGGGCGTATTCCCCGCGAGTACATTCCGGCGGTGGATAAGGGCATTCAAGATGCCATGGCTTTCGGCCCGCTCGCGGGCTACTCTGTGGAGGACGTCAAAGTCACCCTGCTGGACGGCGCCTACCATGACGTCGATTCTTCGGAAATGGCGTTTAGGATCGCAGGTTCGATGGTTTTCAAAGAAGGTGCGCGCAAGGCTGATCCGGCATTGCTAGAACCCTTGATGGCCGTCGAGGTCACCACTCCGGAGGAATATCTGGGTACTGTGATCGGCGACATCAACTCTCGTCGCGGTTCGGTTCGAGGCATGGTTGAAGCCCACGGCAATCAGGTTGTGAGCGCTGTGGTGCCGTTGAGTGAAATGTTTGGCTACGTTGGGGATTTGCGCTCAAAGACGTCTGGCCAAGCCAACTACGCCATGGAATTCGATTCTTATGGCGAAGTTCCCAAGTCTGTCGCAGAAGAGATTGTTGCGAAAGGACGCGCGGGAGCCTGATCTAGTTTGACTCAGACCCCCGCTTTAGACAAGACTTGGCATGGTCTGCCCGCCCGCGGGCAGCTATGCTGGAATTACAAGACAAGTAGCCGCGCTCCTGCGTGGCGAGATAAGAAAAGGAGCCCAAGTGGCAAAGGCCAAGTTCGAGCGTACGAAGCCGCACTGTAACATCGGCACCATCGGGCATATCGACCACGGTAAGACTACGCTCACCGCGGCGATCACCAAGGTGCTCCATGAGACCTACCCAGATCTGAAGGCAAATACCTTCACCGCGTTCGATCAGATCGACAAGGCGCCTGAAGAGCGTCAGCGCGGTATCACGATTTCCATCGCCCACGTTGAGTATGAGACGCCTAACCGTCACTATGCCCACGTTGACTGCCCTGGTCACGCTGACTATGTGAAGAACATGATCACCGGTGCCGCGCAGATGGACGGTGCAATCCTCGTTGTGGCTGCCACTGACGGCCCGATGCCCCAGACCCACGAGCACGTTCTTCTGGCCCGCCAGGTTGGCGTGCCGGCAATCGTCGTTGCCCTTAACAAGTGCGACATGGTTGACGACGAGGAGCTCATCGAGCTCGTCGAGCTTGAGGTTCGCGAACTTCTCACCAATCAGGAATTTGACGGCGACAACTGCCCGATCGTTCGGGTTGCCGCTTTCCCGGCCCTCCAGGGTGAAGAGAAGTGGACACCTGGCATCCTCGAGTTGATGGATGCTGTTGACGAGTACATCCCGCAGCCTCCGCGCGAGTTGGACAAGCCGTTCCTGATGCCGATCGAAGATGTCTTCACGATCACCGGCCGTGGCACCGTTGTCACCGGACGTATCGAGCGGGGCATCATTCGCACGGGCGAGGTTGTCGACATCGTCGGTATCCGTGACGAGAAGCTCTCCACCACTATCACCGGTGTGGAAATGTTCCGCAAGATCCTAGACGAGGGACGCGCCGGCGAGAATGTCGGTCTGTTGCTTCGCGGCACCAAGAAGGACGAAGTTGAGCGGGGCATGGTTGTTATCAAGCCGGGTTCATCTACTCCGCACACCGACTTTGAAGGCAATGTCTACGTGTTGACGAAGGAAGAGGGTGGCCGTCACAAGCCGTTCTTCACCAACTACAGCCCGCAGTTCTACTTCCGCACCACAGACGTGACCGGCGTTGTGAACCTTCCCGAGGGTACCGACATGGTTATGCCTGGCGACAACACCGACATGACTGTTCACCTGAACAAGCCGATTGGTATGGAAGACGGCCTGAAATTCGCTATCCGCGAAGGTGGCCGCACCGTTGGCGCCGGCCGGGTGACCAAGATCATCAAGTAGTTCTCACTTCTTCAAATTAAATAGAAGTCGCCGGCTCCAGAAGGGGTCGGCGACTTCTATTTAATCTATTCGCCGCCTGCCGGAAGAGCGCCGTGGCGGTGGAGCGTGGTAGCTTGTTGGCCGTGAATGTGACTCAAACTGCCGCAGGTGACTTTATCGCCGATGAGATCCGGAAAGACAACGCTGAAGGGACTTTCTCCTCTCGGGTGCAGACCAGGTTCCCCCCGGAGCCAAATGGTTATCTGCACATAGGACACGCTAAAGCGATTACGGCAGATTTTGGTATCGCGCTGCAGTTCGACGGCATCTGCAATGTGAGGTTGGATGACACTAATCCCGATACCGAGGAAGTTGAATATGTCGATTCGATCATTGACGACATCGCGTGGCTGGGTTTCGCCCCAAAGAATGTGTTTTACGCCTCTGACTATTTCGACCAACTCTACTTTTGGGCCGAAGATCTGATCGGCAAGGGCCTGGCATATGTTGATGAGCAGGACTCCGAGACGATTTCGGCCCAACGGGGAGGTTACGGCAAAGCCGGTATTGAGAGCCCTTTCCGGGATCGTCCGGTAGCTGAAAACTTGGAAGTATTCCGTCAAATGCGCGCCGGGGTGTTCCCCGACGGTTCGAAGGTCTTGCGTGCGAAGATCGACATGCAAGCCGAGAATATGCAGTTGCGAGACCCGGTGCTCTATCGCATTCGACGGGGGCATCACCACCGCACGGGAGACAAGTGGTGCATCTATCCCACCTACGATTGGGCGCATGGCCAATCGGACGCCATCGAAGGCGTGACGCATTCGATGTGTACCCTCGAATTTTTAACCCACCGCCCGCTCTATGACTGGTGTTTAGAGCATCTGGAGCTACCCTTTGAGAAGCCGAGGCAGCTGGAATTCGCGCGCCTGGAGCTCACCTACACCATTACGTCCAAACGTCGGCTAATGCATTTGGTTAACGAGGGAATTGTGGACGGCTGGGACGATCCCCGGATGCCAACCCTGCGAGGCCTGCGCAGGCGGGGTTACCCGGCGGCTGCAATCAGGGCTTTCTGCACGCATATCGGAGTCAACAAGACGAATTCGAGACACACTATTGAAGAGTTGGAGTCCTTCGTGCGGATGGAACTCAATAAGGTGGCCTTGCGCAGAATGGCGGTCTTGCGCCCGCTTAAAGTCGTTGTCGACAATTGGCCGCTTGACGCATATGGACAGCCGGTGGTGGAGTGGTTTGAGGTAAGCAACAATCCGGAGAACCCTGAGGATGGGGTACGCAAGGTGCCCTTCAGCGGCGAGATTTTCATAGAACGCGATGACTTCGCAGAAGTTCCACCGCCGAAATTCTTCCGGCTTTCCCTAGGCAAAGAGGTGCGCCTGCGCGGTGCCTACCTAATTACCGCTACCGGCGTTGTAAAAGATGCCAAAGGCAATGTGACTAAGGTTCATGCTACTTACGATCCCGCGACCAGGGGTGGCGACGCTCCAGATGGCCGCAAAGTCAAGTCGACAATGCACTGGGTTTCGGCGGCACATGCCAAAGACGCCACAGTGGCCCTATATGGGCGATTGTTTAGGACTGAAGTGCCCGGCGATGCTACCGGCGACCCGATGGATGACCTAAATCCAAAATCTGTTGAGTACCTCGAAGACTGCAAGTTGGAAGGCGCATTGGAGCAAACCGCTCCCGGGGATGTCGTCCAATTCGAACGTTT
>JAITSW010000251.1 GCA_031287505.1 Propionibacteriaceae bacterium | reverse complement strand
CAGGCGCAGCTTGATGCCGAGGTTGCGGCGTTGCAGGCTGCGCTTAATGGTTTGACTGTTGACCAGTTGGTGGTGTTGCGGGCGGTCCGTGATGAGGCGAAGGCGTTGTCGAATGCGGGTGGTGCTTATTCGGCGGCGTCGTGGTCGAGGTTGCAGGCTGAGATCGCGGACGCTAACCGGGTTATTGGGAGTGTTTCTTCGACGCAGGCGCAGGCTGATCAGGCTGCTAGGGAGCTTTTGGCGGCGATGGCTGGTTTGGTTCCGGTTCGGGATAAGTCGGCTCTTGTGGTGTCGAGGGTGAAGTTGAACCAGTCGCAGTTGTCGTTGGTGAAGGGCAAGAATTTGACGCTCAATGAGGCTGTCTATTATTCGAATTCGCATTCGGCTTGGGCTGCGAAGGTGGTTTGGAAGTCGTCGAACACGAAGGTTGCGACGGTTGACCGTAATGGGAAGGTGACGGCTAAGAAGGCCGGGTCGGCGACTATCACGGTTACCACTGTGGATTCGGACAAGGCGGGGAGGAAGCTTTCCGCGAGTGTGAAGGTGTCGGTGGTTAAGAAGAAGGTGAAGGTGAAGTCGGTGTCGGCTTCGGTGCCGAAGTCTTTGAAGAAGGGTCAGACGGTGTATGTCACTGGTAAGTATTCTTCGTCGAAGGCGACGGGGGTGAAGGTGTCTTATAAGTCGTCGAAGCCATCTGTGGTGGAGGCTGACAGTGTTGGCCGTTTGATGGCTAAGGGCAAGGGCACTGCGAAGGTCACTGTGAAGGCCGGCGGGAAGTCGAAGACCTATACGATCAAGGTCAAGTAAGTAGGTAGCTCAACTAACCTGTGGGGGCAGCCGGTGCTGCCCCCACAGGCATTTGGGTTTGCCGAGGGTTTGGCTGACTGCTGTTTTGTCGTTTAAGCCGCTTTGCCTTATTCGGTTTTGGTGTGGCCGACTGTGAGAGTTTCGTATTCGATGGGGGTGAGTTTGCCTAGCCGTCGTTGTCGTCTTCGCCGGTTATGAGTTGCTTCTATCCAGTGAACGATTTTTAGCCGTAGTTGGTGTCGAGTGTCCCAAAGTCAACCAAAACCTCGGCAAACCCACATACCTTGGTGGGGGACACTACACCAACCCGGCGCGCTCCTTGCTGGCCTGCTCTTGAGCTTTGAAGAAGCTGAAGCGGGGCAAGAATTTATCCCAATCGATGCTGTGGGAGTCTAGCTCGGGGCCGTCGATGCAGGCGTGCTTGCGCACCAGCTTGCCGTTCTCGTTGACCGGCACCATGCAGGCACCGCACATGCCGGTGGCATCTACCATGATCGAGTTCAGCGAGGCTACGCACTTCACGCCGTAACGTTTGGTCAGGTCAGAGACCGAACGCATCATCAGCGGTGGGCCGATGGTGACCACCTCGGCGATCTTGCGGGTCGCGGTGCCGTCTTGGGTAGCGGCGAGCAAGGGCTCCAGCGGGGTCGTCACGAAGCCTTCAACACCGTAGGTGCCGTCGTTTGTGGCGTAGACAACTTCCAGCTTGTCGCCGAACTCGGCTTGCAATGCTGGGACGCGCTCTTCCAGATCCGTCCAGAACATTAAATCCTTTGAACGGAAGCCGGCGATCAGCGTGACGTGATTGCCCAGCCGTAGGTGCTCGCGCATGATCGGATAGACCGGCGGCAGTCCGAGGCCGCCGGCGGTGAAGACCACCGTCTCGTCGTCCGCATATTTGTGGAGCTCGCTCGGCTGGCCAAGCGGGCCGGCAATACCAGCCAAGGCATCGCCCGCGGTCATGCGGTTGATGCGAGTCGACGAAGTGCCCATCTGCTGGACGGCCAAGGTGATGGTGCCGGCAGCGGCATCCCAATCGGCCAAAGTCAGCGGGATGAGTTCGCCACCCACATAGGGCAGCACCCTGACGAACTGGCCTGCCCGGGCAGCCGACGCGATCGCCGGGGCAAAGACCACCAGCTCCTCGATGTTGTGCGATAGGTTCCGCTTCTCCAAGATCACCGGGCGGGAGGACACCTTGTCGGTGTAGGCCAAGGCTCGCGCCACGAGCTGGGCAACATCCTCCTCGGGGTCTAAAACCTCTGCGATCTCATAGGCTGCCGTGCGTCCATCGCCGGCAGCCCTGATGGCCGTCGAGCCGCCGCGAGCCGCGTCGCCGCCGGAATAGATGCCGGCGACCGTGGTTTCTTGCGAGCCTTCACGCAACTCGATGCCGCCCCGTTTGGTGATGAGTAGGCGCGGTTCGGAATCCTTGATAATCGGATTCGCCGAGTTGCCCAGAGCCATGATGACCAAATCAGCCCCGATCTCTTCAGATTCCCCGGTGTTTATCGGACGCCGCCGACCCGATTCATCTGCCTCGCCGAGCTCCATGATGTCGACAACCGCCGTAGCAACCCAGGGAGAGCCTTCGCTTGCTTTGAATTCGGACGGCGAGCGGAGAGTCGCAAGCGCAATGCCCTCTTCGAGAGCGTGGTGTAGCTCTTCGACGCGGGCTGGCATTTCTTCGCGAGTCCGGCGGTAGACGATAGTGACGTTTCCGCCCAAGCGTTTAGCGGTGCGAGCCGCGTCCATGGCGGTGTTGCCGCCACCGATGATCAGCACATTCTTGCCTGCAACCGGCGGCAGTGGCGTCTCATGGGTTTCCCGGTGAGCCTGCATTAAGTTCACTCGGGTGAGGAACTCATTGGCTGACATCACGCCGAGCAGGTGCTCGCCGGGAACATTCAAGAACTGTGGCAAACCAGCGCCAGAACCGACGAAAATTCGGGTGAAGCCAGCCGCTTCCAACTCTTGCAGGGTAGCCGTCTTGCCCACCACGAAATTGGTGACAAAACGTCCGCCGAGTAGGCGGATCTTGGCAACGACGTCGTCGATGAGGACGTTGGGAAGGCGGAATTCTGGGATGCCATAACGCAGCACCCCACCGAGCTCGTGGAAAGCCTCAAAAACCGTGACTGGCACCCCGTGGCGAGCCAGCAAGAAGGCGGTAATCAAACCAGAGGGGCCAGAGCCGACAATCGCGACGGGTGCCTTATCCGCAACCTGCCATGGGTCGGGCGTCCCCTCGTAACGCTTCAATGCGGCATCTGGGTTGGCGAGCTTGTCCCACTCGGGCAAGAACCACTCGACCTGGCCGATCGACATCGGATGTTTGTGGATGCATGAGCCCTGGCATTGCAGCTCTTGTGGGCAAACCCGGCCAGTTACGTCGGGCAGCGGGTTGCAGCCTTCGAGCAGTTCTAACGCCTGGTCAAATTTTCCCTCGCCGATCAGCTCAAACATGGTGGAGATATTGACCTGTACCGGGCAGCCGCCGGTATACACCCCGGTCTTGCGGTTTAGCTCACCGAGTTGGCAAGGTGTTTTGGCGCATTGGCGATCTCGCAAAGCCTCCAACCAGACGAAGAGCTCGACCTCGCGCAGGCTGTAGCCAAGATCCTGATAGCCCAGATAGCCCTTGTTGACCAGCTCAAAATCTTTGGCCCGCTCGTCGGCTGGACGAATGTACGGATGGATGCCGTTGCCGGTGGGCCACATATCCGATAGCCCGGCAAACATCGGGTAGCGCTGCGAGAGGTGGGTATCGACAGCGGCCAAGAAGACCTTCTTCTTTTTCAGCGGCAGTTGCCATAGGAAACGCTGCAAAACAGTTGCGGCATCTCCGCCGCCAAGCAGGGTGTCCCACAGCTTCAGGGTGAATTCTTCACTGAGTTCTTCTTGCCGGAATTCACCTGCGACGGCGGCCATGCCATCTGAGATAAAGAGGTCGCGGAAGAGGCTCGGATCGGTTTGGAGCCGACGCTCTAGCAGTGACAAAGCCGCAGCTGTGCTGGCCGGGTCTACTCGTCTGGCAGCAGTGCCAGCCGCAGTGCCAGAGCCTGGGCTGACGGGATGGCCCAGACGGTTTTGATCGTTGATCTTTGAGGGAATTTCAGTGGTCATTGGATGATCTCCGCATCACAGCTAGCTTTTACTTTGTTGATTTTCTTTTGCAGGTCGGGGGTGAGGGTCAGCTTCTCCAACGAGCCTTTGATCAAGTGCCCGACGGTCTTGGCTTCTCCATCGACTATTATCGTCGCCTTCGCAAACAGCTGGGGCAGCTCTTGGTAGCACGTCCCACAGTCCACACACTTGGGCTCGTCGGCCGCCGCCAAGAAGATCGGCGGTGGGCCGGCTTTCGCGACGGCTGCGGCAGGCTGCCCTGGCACAGCTTCGGTTTGCGCGGTCGCAGCCGGCTCGCTCCCAAAGCGGAAGCCGCTAAAAGGAGTGGTCGAGGTGGTCAGCGAGATTAGCGCAGCGGCTAGCTCGTCTCTCGGATCGACTTCCGCCGGCTCGACAACCGGCTCTAGAGCCTTCGGCGACGCGGTGGCCAATTCAACCAAAGCTGCCGCGATTTCGTCTAGCGACTCTTCGCGTCCGGCCACCGCCTCTTCATAGCGGGCGTTCAGCGCGGCCAGCTCGGCGGCGTGGGCGGCTGTGAGTTGCTGACCGGCAACACCCGCAAGGAACTGCAGCGTCTGCCAGTAGTGCTTGCGGTCTTCGACCAAGGCAACGATGGCTGCCGAGCATGCGACCTTAATCAGCTGGCGCTTTTTGTCGGTGGCATAAACGAACGGAATCTTCCCCTCGCGCTGCGACAGCCCTAACTCCACGTATTCGGAAATCGGAACGGCACCCACATCGTCGGCCAACTTCTTGAACTGCTTGGCGAACCGCACCTCGCCGAGGGCAAACTCGGCAGGGGTGAGGGGTGTTTGAAGCAATTGCAAGTTTCCTTGCCCGTCCACGTATTCCAAAGTGGAGGATGTCCAAAGCTGGTCGACATCTGGGTTGCCGTCTAACACGAACCGGTCGGTGATGCTCTCCCCGAGCCGTGGATCGTGGATGAAGACTGGGCTGAGCCGCGATTCAACGGCCAGCTGCGCGCGCGCGTTGGAAAGATCTTCGGGGACGCCGTTCTCGGTGCCGCAAGCGGTGTAGGTGACCATGACACCCGCCCCATCTTGATAGCCCAGCAGCGACATCACCGTCTCTAAATAGTGCGAATGCAGAGCGGTGGAGGTGGCACAGGCAAACACGTTTGGATGGAAGGACGCGATGAGCCCGAGTTCCTTGCGAAGCTCGCGCTTGCCCTGATGGCCTTTGCCAAAACGCGCCAAGTCAACATCTTGGCCGGTGTAGGAGGCCGATGAGGCCTGCCCGCCGGTATTTGAGTAGACGCCGGTGTCGAGCACGAGCGCCTTGATCGGGGTGCCGGAAGCCAGCACCCGGGAGAGGGCGCCAAAGCCGATGTCGTAGGTGGCCCCGTCACCGCCGATGGTCAGGACGTTAGGCAGTAGAGCCAACTCTTTAGGGGTGAAATCACGCCAGCCAACCAAAGATATAGGCGCATCGTGAACAGCCGGGTCGTAAGCGTCGGCGAGCTCAAGCTCAGCGGTGCGCAGTGCCTTGACCTCCCCGGTGTATTCGGAAACCAAGCCTTCGAAGATGCCCACGGCCAACGCCTGCGCGTCTTGGAAGAGCGAGTTTACCCACGGGTCGAGGTAAGGCTGGAAGGGCATCGTGGAGGCGTAAACGCTGGAGCAGCCCGTCGAGTTGGCGATGACGGTCGAAGCCGGGCCGCGGCCTGTCGGGCCGGCCTCGTAGAGGTAAAGCCGCTTATCCAACTCGGTGATAGCGCCTTCGATACGAGCCTGGCGGGCGACATCGGTGACGCTGGAGAGCTTCTGAGCCAAAGCCGAGATGGTCTTCTCAAGCTCTTCGATGTGCGCCTTGCGCTGCTCGTCGCCGATCGCGTGGCTTAGCGCGGTGACCAAACGCGTCGCGGTGACTTCGCCACAGCCGCGGCAAGCGCCGTGGCCGCCGGTCATCGAGTAGTAGTACTTGCGGTCCAACATGATGCGCTTAGTGTCGCCACCAGGTTCAATAGCGTCGGCGGTGAATCTGGCCGGGGTATTGGGAAGCTCAGTTAGCCGCTCGAAACAAGACGCCAACTGTTCGGCGATTTCTTCGTCCTGCTCCACGGCGCTGAGTGCGCCTGGCCCGCAGACCTCAACACATTGCAGGCAGCCGGTGCACTTCCAAGGGTCGACGACGACCGAGTAAAGACCGCCGGTGCCAGGCTCGTCCCGTTCGAAGGCATCAAAAATGGGACGGGGGCGAGCCACCGGAAGCACCTTCAACTGCGCGGAGATGGCGTACAGGCAACGGGTGAGTTCGGTATCCTCCAGCGGCGCGGCGGCTGCGAAGGCGGTGTTGGCGAAGGTGTCGGTAGCCTTCTCCACGGAATAGCGCTTACGGATTTCCTCGGCCCAAGGCTCGATGATGCTGCCCACTGCCGCCTTGTCGGCGTCCGTGATGTCAGCGGCCCGCACGGCGGCCTGCAACAGATCGGCAATCTCATGGGCGGTGTTGGGGATGGCGGCGTCTGGGCAAACCAACGCGCATTCCATACAAGCTGTGCACTTGGCGGGGTCAAAAACCGGGACGGTGCGGCGGAAGAGCCCCTTGTTTTTGACAGCCCCAGTGCCCACGGGCATGAATAAGCCCGCTCCGGGCAGTACTGGAGACTCGCCAATAGTTCCCTCGCGGAAGGGACGGGCGGCGAGATCTTCGTAATAGGCCGGATCAAAGAGCGGGCTAGGACGGGCTTCGCCGACAGCAGGACACATAGAAGCCGAAAGGGCGGACGAGCGCTTGGCGACAGCGGGAGCCTGCTCGAAAGCCAAGAAGTCGTCGCTGTTGTATTCGATGGAAGAGGTTGCCTCGCCACCGTCGCGGATGACGGCCATGTTGCTTTCGACGACCGCGTCGCCTTTGCGTCCGAATTTCTTCGCGATTTCATGGCGGACGAGTTCTTTCACATCGCCGCCAGCGCGCTCGGTGATCTGGTCGACGTGCTCGATGATGGCGCCGATGAAGGCGATACCCATCATGCGGGTTTGCAGTTCGGGAGTGGGGGCGTGCTTCTTCGCAACGGCGAAGGCGTCCACGACGAGGAATTTGATCTGCTTTTCTTTGATGTAGGCGCGAACGAAGGCCGGTAGATCTTGCCAGACTTCATGCGGCTGTTGCGAAGACTGCAAGATGAAGGTGCCGCCCGAGCCAAGGCCTTTGAGCGGGTTGGTGTGGTGGAAGGCCTTTTCGTCTGGGCAGACAACCACGTCGACATCTTCAAGCTCGGCGTTGGTGAGCAATACCGGCTCGGGGGAGAGGGTGATGTAGTAGTTCGTCGGTGCCCCCGATTTCTCGGAGCCATATTTGGGGGAAGATTTGGAGTGCATCGAAAGAACGCCCGCCAAGATGTCGGTGAGCAACTTGCCGGTGGCGACCGTGCCGTATCCGCCCACCGAATGGAAGCGGATTCGCAAGGCTCCGGCGGGCAGCAGCCGCGGATTCTCGCCGGTCTGAAGTGCCATCAATTCGGTCTCCGGGTAGGCGGCGCGCAGGCGGTCTTGCAGCGCTTTGACAGACGGAGCCGGGTTTTTGGCAAAAAATTGCGAGCCGATGTACACCAGCGGGGCACCGGCGCCGGCGGCGCGGGCTTTCATGTTTTCGGCAGCGGCGACCATGTCGCGCGGCTGCACGTCGTGACCGCCCAGACCGAAGATGGCGGTGGTGATCTGCGGCAGCGGCCCGTCTAGGGCTCCCACATTCGGGAAGCTGTTTGGAGCCTGGGAGTTGGCGCTGGCGCGGAAGAGCGCCTGCGTGGTGAGGCGGGTCAGCGCGGTGTCGTCCGAACGCTCCAAAATGGTGATGGACTTGGCACCTTGCACGGCGGCCACCAACTCGGCATCCGGGAAGGGCTGCAGCATCTTGATCGAGACCACGGCAACCTTCAAGCCGATGGATTCTAGATAAGGCAGCACGGCGCGGGCGTCGTCGGTGATAGACCCCAGGCCGATGAAGGCGTAATCGGCATCGGCAGCGCCGTAACGCTGGACTACCTGATACTCGCGACCGGTGAGTTCGGAATACTCGTCCATCGCCTGTTTGACGATGGCAGGCACCGCCGAGACGAAGTGGGTGCGGTGGTCTACCGAACCAGCCTGGAAATCTGGCTGGTTCTGCACCGGGCCGGTCAGGCCGGGGTTGTTTGGGTCGACAAGTGCTGGAACCAACTGCCGGGTGCCCTTCTCCCAAGCGTTCAGCCACTGGCGGCGCCAACGCTCTTGGAGCTTGGGCGGCACCAAAGCCTGGGTCTGCGCTATCAGGGTGCCGGCGGCATCTGCCTCGACAGCGTCGGCGTTGTCTTCAAGGAAAGCGTCAAGCTGGTTGCGCACTTCGGCGTCAAAGGCAAGCGCGTTGCGCTCGACGAACTGGCGCAACTGGAAGACGCGTCCTTTAGCTCCGAAAAGCATCTCTTGGGCTACCGTCGGACACTTGATTCGGCCTGTTGGGTCACCCAAGAAGTCGCGCAGCAACTCCGCCTCGGGAAGCAGCACCTCGCTCATCACATGGCTGGTGGCAAAGCCGTCCATGGTGTTGGCGACCGGGATAAGCGAGAGCGCCGAGACCTTGTACGAGATGGCAGCCAAGTCGGCGGCTTCTTGCGGATTGGAGCCAAACAAGATGGTGTAACCCGAAGGCAGCAGCGAGTAGATGTCGTCATGCCCGGCCATCACGTTTAGGGAGTGCTTGGAGACCACCCGGGCTGCCACCTGCAGCACGAAGCCGCCGATCTTTTTGCCGGCGGTGACGAAGTGGGATTCCAGCGCGTAGAGGATGCCTTGCGACGAGGACGCGTTGGAGATGAAGTTTCCACCGGTCAGCGCGGCGCCCAGGGCTCCCGATTGCGCCGAATGCTCCCCTTCAGCCTCGACAAAGAAGGGATGCCGCCCCCAGGCATTGATTTGGCCTTCGGCGCGGAAGGCCTCATACGTTTCGGCGATTTCCGTGGACGGGGTAATTGGGTAGCCAATCACACCTCCGCACACATGCCGCATAACATGGGCTACCGCCCCGTTACCGTTGATTACATCCGACGCGCCTGGATATCGCGGAGATTCAGCTGACATAAATCTTGCTCCTTTGCTGGAGAAGGGCTGGCGCAAGACTGCGCGCCCAGTCAAGTGACAACTTTATCGAGTAGAAGGCACCGTGCACATGCGGTTCAACAGAGAAGGGCTCCCAGCACATTTGTTCAAAACCGAATAAACGAATTCGCACGGCTGGTACTTCGACTCATCGTTCACTCTTCGTTCCTCCCGCTTGATTGAGTCTTTGAGCCAGGAGTGGCAAAAGACATGGGGGGAGTCACTGACTATCCCCCGGATTACGTCCCAAGCGGGCGCAATGCCCTATTTGACCCATATCGTGCGTGATATATTTCGAACGTTCCCAATGCTGAATTTAGGAGAGAAAAATGACAGACGGCAACCAGAACGGATCATATCTTGACCTCCCACCAGTGGGCGACAATAGCGCACCGGAAAGCCCGGCTTTCGATCAGCAGGCTTCGCAGTTTGTGCAGCCTCCAGAATTCGGAGTGTCCCAAGCCGAGCCGGCAGATGCTTCACAAGCCACTTCGTTTGAGAGCCAGCTAGCTGATCCCTTCGGTCAGCAGACTCCTTACCCGCAGCCTTCTTACGGCACATCAGATGCCTACGCCCCGCAGGCTCCGGCCCAGCCCAATCCGTATGGGCAGAACTTCGGACAGCCTGATCCAAACGCGGGTGGGCAGTATGTCCAGCAGCCTCCTTATAGCCAGCAGCCTCCTTACGCTCAACCGCAGAATCCCTATGTCCAGCAGCCTCCCTACGCACCCTATGGCGCACAGCCGGTTTACGGTGAGCAGAAAAGCAAGGTTGCGGCAGGCATCCTGGGCATCTTGGTGGGGTCTTTGGGCGTGCACAACTTCTACCTCGGCTACACCGGCAAAGCCGTAGCCCAGCTACTCCTAACCTTGGTCGGCTGGATTCTGCTCGGCTTGGGCCCAATCGCCGCCGCGATCTGGGGTCTCGTCGAAGGCATCATGATCTTGACCGGCTCGATCAAAGTAGACGCCAAGGGTGTTCCGCTGCAAGGCTGATAAACCCGCTTAGAGTTTGACCGCCCAAGCGGCTTCGCGGATTCCCTCCGAGACTGTCGGGTGCGGGAAGACGATTTGCCGCAGATCGGCAACGGTGAGTTCTGTCTCCAGCACGGTTGCCGCGCCCCAGATTGTTTCAGGGGCGTAGGGGCCGAGCATGTGGATGCCCCGGATAACGCCCGAGTCCCGTTCGGCGATGATCTTGACCGATCCGGGGGTTTTGAGGCCGTTTTCAGCCACAAACCGTCCGGATAAGACCAGCGGGACGGTAGCTGTTACAACATCCAGGCCTTGTTCTTTTGCCTGTGCCTCGGTAAGCCCGACACCTGCCGCCTCCGGGATCGAGTACACGGCCCACGGGATGCTTTCGGCGCGGAACACTTGCCCGGCTGCCGCCGCGCCTTGCGGGTCGAGGATATTCGCCACTGCCACCTCGGCCATCCGATAGGCGCCGTGGGCTAGAAGACTCCGTCCGGTGACGTCGCCGAGAGCCCAGACATTGGGCAGGTTTGCGCGCATGGTGTCGTCAACTTCCACCCCGCGTGGCGAAACGGCAAGCCCGGCAGTTTCCGCACCCCAGCCGTCCACTACCGGACGGCGTCCGACAGCCATCAAAACCAAGTCGGCGTCAGCGTGCCGTTGCCCGCCTTTGGCGTCCGTGTAAATCACGGTCGTACCTTGAACACCCTCAACTTTGCAGCCCAGGCGGAAGGTGACATTCTTCATCCCCAGCCGGATGCGCTTGGCGATGTCTTTATCGGCGAACGGCAAAATTTCGGGGAGCATTTCGATGATCTCCACCTGCGTCCCAAAGGCTGCAAAGAGGGAGGCAAACTCCACGCCGATGACGCCGCCGCCGATGACCGCCAGCCGCTGGGGTACTTCAGCCACAGCGAGTAGACCCGTGGAATCAACCACGGCCGGGTTGCTGGCCACACCGGGAATCGGCGGGATGACGGGCGCTGAACCGGTGGCGATGATGACATGCTCGGCAGTCTTTTGCACGCCGTTGACTTCGACAACTCCAGGGCCGACCAGGTTGGCATGGGCATTGACGACTTCCACGCCGGCCCGCTTCTCAGCTTGCTCCACCCCGCCGACAAGGGTGTTCACAACCTCGGTCTTCCAAGCCTGAACGCGCGTCCAGTCGAAGGAGGCGCCCGGAGCGTCCACCCCAAACCGGGCAGCGTCCTTGGCGTGCGCGTAGAGCTTGGCCGAATTCAGCAGCGATTTCGTGGGGATGCAGCCGATGTTTAGACAGGTGCCCCCCAAAGCCTGCCGCTCTGCGAGCAGTACCTTCTTCTTGGCGTGCCCGAGCCGCTCGGCGGCTAGGTAGCCTCCAGGGCCTGCGCCAATCACTATCACGTCGTAATCGCTCATGTTCTCTCCGGGGTTGGGTGCGCTAGGCCTCTATTCTCTCAGCAAAAAGAGGCCTAGCCGTTTCTGCGCGCTATCGGGAGGTCGGTTTCGCATATTCTTAACGCCATGACCGCTAGTGACCCAGCCCAGACAGCTTCCCAAATCTATACTTCCGCTCTCAGCTTGATCGCCCAGGTTGAGCCCCGAGTCGCTGACGCTATCGCCCGAGAACTCGCCGATCAGCGCGAATCCCTGAAACTCATCGCTTCCGAAAATTACGCCTCCTTGCCGACGTTGCTGGCCATGGGCAACTGGCTTTCAGACAAATACGCCGAGGGGACGATCGGTCGTCGTTTGTACGCCGGATGCCACAACATCGACACGGTTGAGGCTGTTGGCGCAGAACATGCTAGAGAGCTATTCGGCGCCGAATACGCCTATGTTCAGCCGCATTCGGGTATCGATGCCAACCTGGTGGCCTATTGGGCCATTTTGAACCACCGCATCGAGTCGCCGACGTTGGCCCGTTTGGGTGCCAAGACGGTAAATGACCTGGGCGAAGCCGATTGGGAGGAGTTGCGTTTCACCTTTGCCAAGCAACGGGTGATGGGCATGAGTCTGGACGTCGGCGGTCACCTAACCCATGGGTTCCGTCCAAATATCTCGGGCAAAATGTTCCACCAGCGTTCTTATGGCACCGACCCGGTGACCGAGTTGATTGATTATGGCAAGCTGCGCGCCGACGCCAAAGAGTTTAAGCCGCTCATTATTGTGGCTGGATACTCGGCATATCCCAGGCGGGTCAACTTCGCCAAGATGCGCGAGATTGCCGACGAAGTTGGCGCGACCCTTTTCGTCGATATGGCGCATTTCGCCGGCTTGGTGGCGGGCAAGGTTTTCACCGGGGAGGAGAACCCGGTCGCCTATGCGCATGTGGTGGCCACCACCACGCATAAGTCGCTGCGCGGCCCGCGGGGAGGGCTGTTGCTAGGCACCGGAGAATACGCGGACAGTATCGACAAAGGCTGTCCGATGGTGTTGGGCGGCCCGCTGGGCAACGTGATGGCCGCCAAGGCTGTCGCCCTGGCTGAGGCCCGCCAGCCGGCCTTTGGCGATTACGCCCAGAACGTCGCCGATAATGCCAAAT
>JAITSW010000225.1 GCA_031287505.1 Propionibacteriaceae bacterium | reverse complement strand
TCGGCCGCGCCACCCTCTTGGAGTTCTTCAGGCAAATCGGCAGCATCATCTGAAGACTTGACCGCATCGTCATCCGCAACCGCTTCGGCAGCGGCTTCGTCAATGGGATCAGGCAGTTCAGACACTTTGTCTTCATCCGCAGCCATAGCCATCCTTTGTAGTAGCACTTCGTCTTTTGCCGGAGCCGTCTCGCGGACGGTACCAGCAGGGCAAGAGGGACTCGAACCCCCAACCTGCGGTTTTGGAGACCGCTGCTCTGCCAATTGAGCCATTGCCCTATTAGCGACTCGCGGTGGGTAATAAGCTCAGTTGAGCCGCCAAGTACTAGATTGTACGTGTTTTAGGCAACATAGTCGAGCCAACATCCTCACACCAAACAAATCGCAACTTGGGAACGTTACTTGGGGACGGTCCTTTGTTACGTCGGGCCAACATCCCCGCGCCATAAACAAATCGCAGCCCGATGTTCAATGGCGCAACCGGGATACCAGCTGGCTAGTTCACCTGGATACGGCGACAATCGCTTCCACCACTCGCTCAATATTCTTCTCATTCAGGGCAGCCACACAGATACGCCCTGCCTGTGTTCCATAAACAGACCAATTCTCGCGAAGCTCACTCATTTGCGCCGGGGTAAGACCAGTGAAGCTGAACAAACCAACCTGATCGGAAATGAAACTCGGGTCAAACGCAGACCCTGCCTGCCGCAGTAACTCGGTCAAACGCAGGCGCATCGAACGGGTACGCAGGCGCATCTGTTCGAGTTCGGCCTCCCACGAGGCTCGCAGCAAAGGATCTCCCAAGATCAGGCTGCCGACGGCTGCCCCATGGGTTGGCGGATTGGAGTAGTTGGTGCGAATACAGACTTTGAGCTGCGAAAGCACCCGCTGCGCCTCATCGGCAGAGAATGTCACCACACTCAACGCTCCGACACGTTCGCCATAGAGGCTGAAATTTTTCGACAGCGAGCTAGCCACAAACACCGGGACGCCAATCGCCGCGAAAGCCCGCACAACAGCGGAGTCGCGCTCCACCCCTTGCGAGAAGCCCTGGTAAGCCATGTCGAGGAATGGGATGAGCTCGCGTTCGCCAATAATGGCAGCCACTTCAGCCCACTGCTCGGTATCTAGGTCAACGCCAGTGGGATTGTGGCAGCAGGCATGCAAAACCACTACCGTGCCAGGCTTGGCATTGTTGAGATCTTCGTAAAGCCCCTCGGCGTCTAGCCCGCGGGTTTCGCTGTCATAGTAGCGATAGCTGTTTACCACCAGTCCAGCACGCTCAAAAAGGGCGCGGTGGTTTTCCCAAGACGGATTAGAGATCAGTACCTGGGCAGCAGGGTAAAAGCGTTTGACGAAGTCCGCTCCGATCTTAAGAGCACCAGTGCCTGAAAGGCTCTGCACGGTCGCCACCCGCTCCAGATGCGGCGAATCGACGCCAAAGACCAGTGAATTCACCTGCTCGACAAAACTCGGCAGCCCCGAGATGGGCAAGTACGTTCGCGGACGAGGCTCAGCTGTCAGACGCTTCTCTGCCTCTTGCACGCATTGGAGAATCGGAACCAGGCCGTCGGCATCGAGATATACACCCACACCCAGATTCACCTTGTTCGGATTCGGATCATCCTTATACGCCTCGGTTATCCCAAGAATTGGGTCTGCCGGGGCAAGCGGAACTGAATCGAAGAGACTCATGGACGGCCTTTCTCACCAAAACATGTGCAATGCCCGGCGACGATGGCCGAGCACACTCCTAGTCTAATGACAATCCGAGAAGGACGGGTTCGGATACCAAGGTGATTCCGAATACTGTACGAACTCCCTCGCGGATAACCTTCGCCAGAGCGAGAATATCAGCAGCTGTTGCGCCGCCGCGGTTCGATAACGCGAGGACATGCTTATTCGACAAGGTCGCCGCCCCCTCTCCGAATCCTTTCGAAAAGCCGGCGTGCTCTATCAGCCAAGCAGCAGACGTTTTGCATTTGCCCCCCACCGCAAATCTCGGAGCGTCCGGGGGCAACAGTTCTGCCTGTACAGCGCTGATTATTGGATTGACAAAGAAGCTACCGGTGCTCCAAGTATCGTGGTCGGCGGCATCCAAAACCATCCCTTTGGTTTTGCGGACGGCGAGAGTAGCTTGCCTTACCGCTGCCAAGGGGGCTCGCTCCCCCGTCCGCACCCCAAGGCGCTGAGCCACCTCGGCAGAGCGAATCGGCTTCGAAAGATCACCAAGATTGAACTGGAAGCCTACTTCCAGCACCACCCAACGGCCCGGGTTCTCTTTGAAGATTGAAGTGCGATAACCCAGCCGGGCATCGAATACTCCGAACGTGTGGATTTTGCGCTCTTTCCTGTCCCAGGTGCGGATGCGGGCCACGGTCTGTCCAACTTCTTGGCCGTAAGCTCCGGCGTTCTGGATAACAGAAGCTCCAACCTGCCCCGGAATACCCGAAAGCGATTCGATTCCGGAGTAACCATGCTCGACGGCGTGGCAGACCAGATCGTCAAGGTTTTCTCCGGCGGCAACGTTAAGAAAAGCCCCGGAGCAAGTCATCACGTCAGCTGTTGCAATACCCGTCGTGGCTACCCGCACGACCGTCCCGTCAAATCCGTCATCGGATGCCAAGACGTTGGATCCACCCCCAAGGATAAACACTGCCTCACCACGTTCGTCACAGTCTTTGACGGTAGCGATGAGCTCTTCCGCGGTGGAAGCCGTGGCAAAGCGCCTCGCAGGGCCACCCACCCGAGTCGTCGTGTGATCTGCCAAAAACCTACTCATGGTTGCATACCCTTCCCTGGTCATCATCCTGCCAGCAGAGCCTTGGCATTGGCCAATACCCTGCTTCCCCCTACCTGGGCGCCCAGTGCGAAAACTGTCGTCCCATTGCCGATTGGCTCAGCGGTAGCATGGCAAAACAATTGCGCCCCCGCCGGAGGAACCACAACCGGGGAGGCAAATCTGGCTTGAATGGCGCGGATGCGCTTGCTGAAATCCGGATTATCGCTCAAGGTGCGTAAAGCGATACCCAAGGTGAGCAGTCCGGGCGCTATTGGAGACTCAAATCCAGCTAAGGAACAGCGATCACTGAAGTGGATGGGATTGTTATCGCCGACCAGCTCGCAAAAACGCGCGAGGGCGTCTGGGGTGATGTGGAATGACAGTGAATTGGGCGATTGCAGACCATCTTGCGTTTGCCCAGACACCACTGGGGCACAGGTGTCTGCCGAACTGAAGGCTTCGAGGGTTGGAATCGTGGTAGATCGCGCGAAATCTGACAAACCCGTTACCGCCATTTCGCCGTTTGCATTTGAGAGCTGGCACGAGATCTGCAGCAACCGCATTCCCCCGCGTTCATTTTGCCTTTCCACCGCAGCTTGGACAATGAAGCTTTCGCCGACGATTATCGGGCGGTGAAAGCTAAAAGACTGAGCAGCTAACAACGTCCCTGGAAAATCCCACGCGGTTTTCCCGTTTGCTAGAAGTTGTTTTATCGCCGGCCAAAAGGCGACGGCAGCAAACACCGGAGAACTCACAGCGGCAAGATCGGCAGGTTTTGGAGTCTGCAGGAGATCGGCAAAATCGGTGACATCGGCTTGCCGCACCTGGAATGGCAAAGTCGCCGATACCAAGGATTTCTTCATCTAGCCAGCTTATCCGGGCACAGCAAAGCCGTCCGCGGGCGGCGGACGGCTTTGCAAAAAAATCAGCGTGTTTCGCGGTGAGCAGTGTGCAGACGACAGCGCGGGCAGAACTTCTTCAACTCCATCCGATCAGGATCGTTGCGACGATTCTTCTTAGTGATGTAATTGCGTTCTTTACACACGGTGCATGCCAAGGTGATCTTGGGTCGAACATCGGTTTGCTTCTTAGCCATCTTTATCTCACTTCTCTATTTCCAGTAGCGGAGGCGGGACTTGAACCCGCGACACAGCGATTATGAGCCGCTTGCTCTACCACCTGAGCTACCCCGCCTCGAGGATCGAAGCCGCAGAGCCCTCTAAATCTCCGCAACTCCGCTCCGAGCCCCCATGCGGAATCGAACCGCAGACCTTCTCCTTACCATGGAGACGCTCTGCCGACTGAGCTATAGGGGCCTTGCA
>JAITSW010000111.1 GCA_031287505.1 Propionibacteriaceae bacterium | reverse complement strand
CATGGCCCGCATGTCCCGTACCCGGACTTTGTTCCAATGATGCGCGGCAATATCGGTCTCAAGTGCGACGATGGTTCCGGAAGGGCCGATGCCCAGATCAGCCAAGGCGAACATCTTATCAACGTGTTCGCGGTATTTGGCGAGTATGGGCGCATGCTGGGGGAGCCGGTAGTACTCCTCATCTGGCAGGCCTAGGCCGGCTTGCTCGACGAAGAGCGCGTATTGGGTTGGGTTCGCCGGATCGGCTTCCACGTCTAGGCCGATTGGGGCTCCCGTGCCGCGGCGGATGCTGTTGCCAAAGTAGGCCAATAGGTCGGCGATAGAGGAGATGGCGTCAATTTCGGCCAGCAGGGGGAGCAGTGGCTCAACACCAAGTGCGGCGATGTGTTCTTCGTCCATAAACGAAGTGAAGAGGTCTTCCACTTTTTTGGCTTCGGTACCCGCCTCGGAACCGCTCAGCGATGTCACGATTTCACGGATGGCCTCTTCCGCTTCGTCGGCCAATTTGGTGAAAACACCTGCAGACGAGCGATCATCGGCGATGGGGGACGTAGCGAGCCAGTGCCCGTTAACGTTGCGGAAAAGGTCGTCCTGAGGGCGAATGGCGGGATCAAGATTGTAGTTAGTCACCCGATGAGTCTAGCTAATCCACGCCTTGTCCTTGATCGCGTAGGCGGCGGCCCTTGCCTTGGGTGCATCGGCAATGACCGCAAAGCCTTGGCCGGGTTTTGCCTTGGCTCCAATTCGAGCGGTCATTCGTCCCAAATATAGGCCGGCGGGAAATTCGGCAAGGACGAGTTGGGCTGGAATGATCTGCCCCAGGGGAATCTTGTGGACAAGGGTGGTTGCCAACATTTTTGCGGCATCGCCGGCTGGGTCGGCGAAGGTCTTTTCCATCCAAGCCAGCGCCCGTCGGCCGGCATCGCCATTCTCATTTTGATAGGCGGTGATGACACCCTGCCGCTTGGCCAGCGGCGTGATCACAAAGAGGCGTTGGGAAATGAAACCTGAACGCAGGTAGCTTTGGTATACCTTGTCGACATCGGCCGTCCTGGTGAAAGCGCGAATGACGAGCAAGATGAGCACGATGGGGGCGATGATGATCGGCTCCCACACATAGGCGGTTAAAAGCAGGGAGTCAGCCGCATCGGCCCCATGGGTGTCAAAGAGCAGCACAAAGAAAGCCGGGACAGCTAAATCAGCCGGGATAGGGGAAGCGATGATAGTGCGCTGAACCGAAATGATGTTATAAGCCAGCAGTAGGGCGGCAATAGCTAGCAGCACAAGTATCGGATGTGTTGTCCAGTGCGGGAGTTTCACATATCTGCCAAAACCCTCGCGAGTGCGCAGCTTAGCCTCCAGCGCTCGGTAGCGCACAGGCTCTGGCATCGGTCTTCCCCAGCTGTTGGCGGCTTTTGCTTTGGAAAGCCTAGCCGCCAACAGTGTGAAAGTCAGCCCCTATGACTTGACCGTCCAGGTGTCTTTGCCGGTGATGAACTTTTGCAGGGAGGCGATGCGGTCATCTGGCGTGGTGATCTGGTCGCGAACTTGCCCGTCAAAATGGGGACGCTCAACATCGCGGAAGACGCCGATGGGAGCCTGGTGGATGACGCCGGCATCGGTAAGCCTGGAGAGCTCGAAAGCCACTGAAGGATCTTTGCGGTGGGAATCGTGAACAATGATGTCCGCTGCCGCGACGTCGGCTTTCCGGGCAACTTCAAGTGATCCGCCCGCACCGCGCACAATCGCCAAGGACTTTTCGGGGCCGAAGGTGATCGGCTCTCCATCTACCAATTCGATCAAGTTGGATTCTGGCCCGCGTAGGCCTTCGAAAGCGCCTTGGTTGAAGATCTGGCAATTCTGGTAAATCTCGACCAGCGAAGCACCGGGCGTGGTAACCGCGCGGGTAAGGGTTTCAGTCAGATGCGCGCGGTTCGAGTCAATCGTCCTAGCCACAAAGGCAGCCTCGGCGCCCAAAGCCAACGACACCGCGTTGAATGGCGTCTCAACAGTGCCCACCGGGGAGGACTTGGTAATTTTGCCCTGTTCCGACGTGGGGGAGTACTGTCCCTTCGTCAGGCCGTAAATGCGGTTGTTGAACAGCATGATGGTGATGTTCACATTCCGGCGCAACGCGTGGATGAGATGGTTGCCACCGATGCTCAGCGCGTCGCCGTCCCCGGTGACCACCCATACGGCCAAGTCAGGACGCGAAAGCGAGACGCCGGTGGCTAGCGCCGGAGCCCGTCCGTGGATGGTGTGCATGCCATAGGCGTTGAGATAGTAGGTGAATCGAGACGAGCATCCAATGCCCGAAACGATGCAGATGTTCTCACGCTTAACATCCAACGTGGGCAGCAAGGATTCGAAGGCGTTCAAGATGGCGTAGTCGCCGCAGCCGGGGCACCACTTCACCTCCTGGTCGGAGGCGAAATCTTCGCGGTCATAGTGTTCGGGGGCGATCGGGACGAATTTAAGCGCTTTTAGTTCTTCGCGGGTGAAATTCATTTCGACACCTCGGCAATGATCGTCTCAAGGTGATGGGCCAGCTCTCGATAAGCCAATGGCTCTCCCCTTACCTGTGTAAAGCTCTGCACGTCTACCAAGTACTTTGCCCGCAGCAGCCAAGACAGTTGGCCAAGGTTTGCCTCCGGGACGATGACCTTGTCGTAGCCCTTGATGATCCCCTCTAGATCAAGGGGCAACGGGTTGAGGTGCTTGAGGGTGAGTGTCGCCACTTTTTTGCCGCCTTGGCGCACAAACAGGGCCGCAGTTTGGATTGCCCCATGGCTTGAACCCCAGCCCAGAACAAGCACTTTGGCATCGCCGTCCGGGTCGTCCACAACGAGGGGGGCGTAGTCGCGGGCGACAAGTTCGACCTTGTCGCGCCGAAGCTCGCTCATCTTTTCGTGGTTGACCGGGTCATAGGAAACGTTGCCGCTCTCCTGAGCCTTCTCTAGGCCGCCGAGGCGGTGGGCCAGGCCGTCAGTGCCGGGCACCACCCAAGCGCGAGCCAGGTTCTCATCCCGCTTATAGGGTAGGTACTTGCCGTCGGGGCCGTTGGGTTCGGTGGTGAACGCCGGATCAATCTTGGGGAAGGCAGCCAGATCGGGGAGCTTCCAGGGCTCCGCGCCATTGGCCAAATAGCTGTCGGTGAGCACGATGACCGGTGTGCGGTACTTCACTGCTATGGCAGCAGCCTCGACGGCGGTGTCAAAGCAGTCGGAGGGCGTCAGCGCGGCTAAAACGGGCAGCGGGGCTTCACCGTGGCGTCCAAAGACGGCGGCCAACAAGTCAGATTGCTCGGTCTTGGTGGGCAGGCCGGTCGCAGGCCCGCCACGCTGCACATCGCAGATGATCAGCGGCAGTTCAAGCATTATTGCCAGGCCGATGGTTTCGGTCTTTAGGTCAAGGCCCGGACCCGATGTCACAGTCACACCCAAGCTCCCTGCGAAGCTGGCGCCAAGGGCAGCGCCGGCAGCGGCGATTTCGTCCTCGGCTTGGAAAGAAACCACACCTTGGGTCTTGGCAGTGGCCAGCACGTGGAGAACGTCGGAAGCCGGTGTGATGGGATAGGCGCCTAAGAAGAGCGGTAGGCCGGCAGTGGCCGCCCCGGCCATCAAACCATAAGCCAGGGCACGGTTGCCGGAAACCTGGCGATAGGTGCCAACCCCCGGATGTGCCGGGGGAATGAAGTAGCGATTGGGGAAAAGCTCGGCCGTCTCGCCAAAGTTATAGCCGGCGGTGAAGGCCGCCAGATTGGCGTCCCTTACCGCTTCGTCCTTTGAGAACTTACCCTCGATGTACTCCTTGGTGATGTTCACCGGACGGTCAAAGAGCCAGCTAAGCAAGCCGACCGCATAGAAGTTCTTTGTCCGGGCGGCATCTTTGCGCTTTAGGCCGAAAGGCGTTGCGGCTTCGGTAGCCCGTTTGGAAAGCGGCAGGGAAAAGAGCTGAAAATTGTCTAACGAGCCGTCGGTGAGGGGATTGCCTTCGTACCCCACCTTCGCCAATGCCCGTTGGGTGAATTCGTCTTCGTCCGCGATGATGATTCCGCCTTTATCAAGGTCGGCTACATTCGCCTTCAAAGCAGCCGGGTTCATCGCCACCAACACGTCCGGACGGTCGCCCGGGGTGAAAGTATGGAAGCCGGCAAAGTGAATCTGGAAACTAGACACTCCGGCAACTGTGCCTTTGGGTGCTCTGATTTCGGCTGGATAATTTGGTAAGACGGAGAAATCGTTCCCCGCTGTCGCCACTTCGTGTGTGAAACGGTTTCC
>JAITSW010000080.1 GCA_031287505.1 Propionibacteriaceae bacterium | reverse complement strand
GTTATACGTCCCCTGTCACGCTCGTTCCCCTGTCGCGCTGCAGCTGAGGCTGCATATCGACTGGCGGCGGGGCTAGATGACGCGGGCGTTGAGCACACCGTCAATCTGCTTGATGCTTGCCAATAGCGCAGCTGAAACATCACCGTTGATGTCAACGATGGTGTAGGCCAGATCTCCACGAGACTTGTTGAGCAAGTCGGCGATGTTAAGGCCGGCATCTGCCACAAGGCCGGTGATCTGGCCGACCATGTTGGGGACGTTGCTGTTTGTGATGGCAATGCGGGACGTATCGCGGCTGCGGGGCAGCACGGCGGTGGGGAAGTTCACCGAGTTGACGATATTGCCGTTCTCTAAGAAATCGCGAAGCTGATCGGCGGCCATCCGGGCACAGTTCTCCTCAGCTTCGGCAGTGGACGCGCCCAGATGAGGCAGCGTCACCACTTTGTCGCGCTTGTTGAGATTGGGGGTGGGGAAGTCGCAGACATAGCCGCGCAGTTTCCCGGCTTCCAAGGCTGCCACCACTGCGTCCTCGTCCACAATCGGGCCACGCGCAAAGTTGATTACGACCGCAGACTTGCTTAGGAGTTTGAGTTGTTCGGCGCCGATAAGACCTCGGGTATCGGGAACGAGCGGGACGTGGATGGTGACGATATCCGCGCGGGTGAGCAAGGTGTCGAGGGAATTGACCGGCTCGACGAACGAGGACAGCTTCCAAGCGTGGTCGACAGTGATCTGCGGGTCAAAACCCAGAACGTGCATCCCCAAACCGCAGGCGGCGTTGGCAACCTCTACGCCGATGGCGCCCAATCCGATGACTCCCAGGGTACGTCCGGGCAATTCAAAGCCGACAAAGTTCTTCTTGCCGACCTCTACCGCCTTGCCCATTGACTCGGCGTCACCCTCAAGCCGATGTGCGAACGAGGCTGCCGGAATAATATTGCGGGCCGCCAAGAAGAGCGCTGAAATAACCAACTCCTTAACGGCGTTGGCATTAGCGCCAGGCGTGTTGAATACCGGGATACCCTTAGCCGAGTAATCCGGAATCGGGATGTTGTTGGTGCCGGCGCCGGCGCGGGCAACCGCTTTGATGCCAGCCGGAATCGGCACACCGTGCAGGCTGGCAGAGCGAAGCAGCAGCGCGTCGGGGTTTTCGATGTTGTTGCCAACTTCGTATTGCGCAACCGGGAGGCGTTCCAAGCCGATTTTGCTGATGGCATTGAGGGTCTTGATTTGATAGGTCATTAGGTGGTGGATCCTTAACAGAGAAATAAGCCAGGTGATCAGCCGTTACGGCGTTCGAAATCCGTCATGAAGTCGATCAGGCGGGTAATACCTTCCAAAGGCATGGCGTTGTAGATGCTCGCGCGCATTCCGCCGACAGACCGGTGGCCTTTCAGGTTGGTCAAGCCGGCGGCGGACGCCTGGGTTAAGAAGGCAGAATCAAGATCGGCGTTTGCCAAAGTGAATGGGATGTTCATGATAGAACGCGCATTCAAGGCGACCGGATTTGCATAGAAGTCAGATGAGTCGATGGCGTTATAGAGCGCCGCGGCCTTTGCGCGGTTGCGCTCGCCGAGGGCTTTCAAGCCTCCGGTCTGATCGATCCAGTCGAGCACCAAACCCAAGATATAGATACCGAAAGTCGGGGGAGTGTTCAGCATTGAGTCGTTTTCAGCCATCAGCTTCCAATTCCATACGTCAGGAGTCTGGGGACGGGCTTTGCCAAGCAGATCTTCGCGGACAATTACCACCGTCAGGCCGGATGGCCCCATGTTTTTCTGGGCACCGGCATAGATGACGCCGAACTTCGACACGTCTAGCTCGGTGGAAAGGATCGCGGAGGAAAAATCCGCCACCAGATCGTTGGGGCTTTGCGGGATGTAATCGAATGCCACACCGCCGATGGTCTCGTTGGGGGTGTAATGCAAATAGGCGGCAGCGCCAGCTTCTGGGAAGACGCCCGGATCGGGAATGGTGGTATAGCCGCTGGCAGCTTCGTCGGCCAAAATCTGAACTTCAAGCCCTTGGCGCTTGCTGCCTGCGATAGCTTTCTTCGACCATTGGCCGGTATTGACAAATTGCACGGTGTCTGAGGCGGTGCTGAGATTCAGTGGGACGGCATCGAATTCGCCCGAAGCGCCGCCTTGCAAAAAGAGCACCTTGTAATTGTCTGGAATGCTTAAAATAGAACGCAGGTTGGCCTCGGTTTGCGCGGCATATGCCACAAAGTCTTTGCCCCGGTGGGAAACCTCCAGCACTGACATTCCAGAAGATTTCCAGTCGGTGAGCTCTTCGCGGGCAGTTTCGAGGACTTCAAGAGGTAGTTGTGCCGGGCCGGCAGAGAAATTGTAAACACGCACGGGGGTTATTCTCTCACTTTCGCTAGCCGGAGTCCCATTTTTCGGCGCTCATGTTCGAATCCTGGGAAAGCAGGCGTTTACTTGTTGGGTGGAGGTGCCACAATGGGTGTTGTGAGCGATTCTCTGCATCCGGATATTGTCAAACTGCTCAAGCGCAACGCCGATGGCTTGGTTCCGGCGGTGGTGCAAGATGTGCGTGATCATAGAGTTTTGATGCTGGCTTGGATGGACGATGAAGCTCTACGGCGAACGCTGGCAACGGGGCGTGGCACCTATTGGTCTCGTTCGCGGCAAGGGTATTGGGTCAAAGGTGAGACTTCGGGCAATATCCAGATCGTCCGCGAGGTGAAATTGGATTGCGACGGTGACACCATCTTGCTATTGGTCGAGCAAACTGGCCCCGCCTGCCACACCGGTGCCGGTACCTGCTTCGACGGACATTCGTACCCGCCAGACATTACCTGCCAAGGTTAGCTTCGGCGACCGAAAGCGACGGTTTTAAACGTTGAAGGCGGGTCAAAGCCCGCCTTCAACGCCTACTAAGAATTGCGGCTGTTAGTGGCCTTCGGCTGGCTGAACGATTTCTAGCAAGATGCCGCCGGTCGACTTCGGATGGGCGAAGTTGATCTTCGAGCCGCCGGTGCCGATCTTGGGGGTGTCATACAATAA
>JAITSW010000047.1 GCA_031287505.1 Propionibacteriaceae bacterium | reverse complement strand
GCACGATTCTATGCATTGGCACAGTGCGTCTAGCAGGGTCGCTTTGCGCTGATAGTCGGGCAGTTTGGCGAGCAACTCGGGGATTAGCGCGACGGCATCGGGCAGCAGGGACTGGTGCTCGACAGAGTACTTGACGCCATCACAATAGGTGACCGCAAAGTAGGTCGATTCGCTGCCGGTTCCGGCAGTGGTCGGGATGGCCACGTGCGGTATCGGCAGGTAGCTGATGGGCTCATTCCAGAAAGGCGCCTTTCCGGGAAGGCTTTTGAACGCCTTGATCGTCTTTGCGGTATCGATCGCGGAGCCGCCGCCGACCGAAATAAGGGCGTCGCAGCCTTCGGCGTCGAAGAGTTTCAGTCCGGCTTGGGCTTCATCGGATTTCGGATTTGGGGAGAAATCGCAAAAACGGACGATTGGATAGCCCCAGTCTTCGATGATGTCCTTGATGGGCAGCGAGTCGAAGAAATTGGCGGTGATCAACATCGGCTTTTGCGCAGAGCTGTTGATCAGGACTTGGCGCAGGTTTGCCAAGGTTTCCAAGCCGGTGAGGATTGGCTGTTCTCTGAAATCGAAACGGCTGATAGCCGGAGCTACCTGGGCCAAATCGTCCAAGGTGTCTACTTCTGCCAGGAAGTATCCGGCGTAGGAGAACAAGTCGATATCAGCCGCCAAGCTCACCTGATTCAGCGCGTTCTCGGCGTAGACCTTGTCATTGCCGGCCTCGATGAAGGCGGCAATTTCGTTCAGCCAAATCTGCAATGCCCGATCACTCAACTTGTAGAACGGCTGGAAAGCGAAGCAGCCATCGCCGAAGACACTCACCGATACTTGATGGATTCGACCGGCGCGCAACTGCACTTTGAAGTCTTTTTCAGGCTGGGGAAGGTCGGTGTTGTAGCAGCCTAGATCGGGACGCGGATCGGCCAGAATGTCGGATACGAAGTTCGAGTCAAAGACCAGGTCGCCGTGTAGGACCACCACGTCGCCCCGCAATAGTTCACGGGCAAGATAGATTGAATAGATGTAGTTGGTCTTGTCGTAGACCGGGTTTGGAACGAAGCTGAAATCCAGTCCGGCAAACTCCCGGCCTTCGGTTTCGCGACGCAGCTGATCTTCAAAAGGCCCGGTAGTCACCACAAATTCGCGGATCCCGTGTGCAGACAGAATTCGCAGTTGCCGGTGGAAAATCGTCTCGCCATTTGCCAGCCGCGCCATCGATTTGTGCTGGGCTTTGGTGAATTCGCCCATCCGGTTGCCGATGCCGGAGTTAAGGATCAGTGCTTTCATGCGTCACGCTCCCGGGCAAAAAGCCTCATCATGTCGCGCTTGTTTTGAACCGGGGTCGTGGTCGGACGGCCCAGGTCGTCTCGGGAACCCTGCGCTACTTCGATTACCAGTGCACCACGGTCGGTGGCGGTGAGCTTGCGGATAGCTTCGGGGAGTTCGGCCGGGTCGGATACCGTAACGACGCTGGTGAAGCCGATAGCCGCCAAGACGCCGGCGAGATCAATTTTGAACCCGATGGTCGGTTGTCCGCCGACAGATTCATGGGCGCCGTTATTGATGACGATATAGCGCAGATTTGAACTGGCGCTCTGGGCTGCGATAGCCGCGGCTCCCATATGCATCAAAAAAGCGCCGTCTCCGTCTATGCAGTAAACTGGATGTTTGGTGCCTAAACACATCCCCATGGCGATTGAGCTGGAATGCCCCATTGAGCCGACCGTCAGCAGATCATGATCGTGGCTTTCGCCGCGACGTTCCCTGATCTCGAAAAGCTCCCGAGAGGTTTTTCCAGTGGTGGAGACGATAAACGCAGCTGGATCGATGTTTTCGACGATTGCCTCTAAGGCATTCTCGCGTTTCAGCGGAAGAGCAGTTGGTTCGGTTGGAGCTTTGTAGCTGCTGAAAGTGCCCTTGCGGATAACGAGGGCGTACGGCTTCGGCTCGGTTTCGAGTTTGCCAATTGCCTGGGCAACCTGATCTTGCCAAATCTGCGGATCGATCACCGTGTAGCCGATGCCCATGGTCTCAAGCAGCGGCAAAGTCAGCTTACCCTGGGTCGCATGTTGCGGTTCGTCTTTTACCCCCGGCTCGCCTCGCCACCCGATGATGAGCAGCATGGGGATCCCATAGATCTCGGGATCAGCCAGCGACAGCAGCGGGTTGACCGCATTGCCCAACCCCGAGTTCTGGAGATAGACGGCGGCGTACTTTCCAGTGCTGATGTGGTAGCCAGAGGCCATTCCGACGGCATTGCCCTCGTTTGCCTCGATGATATTGCGATCCGGCGGGCAGTTAGCCAACAGATAGGCGCAAAAATCCTTCAGCAGCGAATCGGGAACTCCTGCAAAAAGGTCGATGCCTCGGGCTGTCAGGGTTTCGTAGAACGCTCTTGGTTCGATTTGGGGCATGCTCACTCCGGGATAATCTTCAGCACTTCCTTGATGGACATTATCTGCCCGTCAACTTCCTTGCTGCGGCCATAGCGCAGGATCTTTTCAGCGGTATCGACCATGGCCGGGTAAGCGCTGCGCAGCATATGGTTGGCGTGGATGATGACGTTTGCGCCCATCTTTGCCAGGTCGGCCTCCAAAATGTGGTTGTAGCTGGTTGGCACCAGGATGACTGGCACATCGGGGAATTCCTGACGGAAACTGCCCAGGAATTCTTTGACCTCTTCGCCGTCTTTTTCGCGGGAGTGGATCATGATGCCATCGGCACCGGCAGCCAAATAGGTCTTCGCCCTGAAAAGGGCGTCTTCCATGCCAGCCCCGGCGATCAGCGATTCACAGCGGGCTATGATCATAAAATCACGAGTGGTTTGAGCCTGCTTGCCGGCGTTGATTTTGGCGGCAAACTGATCAGGGTCGTCCAAGACCTGCGTGGCATCAGTGCCAAACAGCGAGTTTTGCTTCAGGCCGGTCTTATCCTCGATGATGACAGCGGAGACGCCAACCCGCTCCAGCGTTCGAACGGTGTAAACGAAGTGCTCGACGCGCCCACCGGTGTCTCCGTCGACAATGACCGGCTTGGTGGAAACCTCCATTATGTCGTGGATGGTCTGCAGGCGGCTGGAGAAGTCGACCAGCTCAATGTCTGGCTTGCCTTTGAAGGCGGAATCACACAGGCTGCTCACCCACATGGCGTCATATTCCCGCACAGCCATCGTGGCGGGATCCTCATGCTTAGCATGTTCCACGATCAACGCGCTCAGGCCGTTTGAGGTTTCCATCGCCCGCACCCAGGGCTTCAGCCGAAGTAGTTGCCTGAGCCGGGCCCGACGCAATTCGGTGGTGTTGACAAGCGGCCGCAATTTGGCGTCCACCTCACTGCCGGAGACGCCGACGGTGTATGGAACTTCCACTAACTCGCCGCCATATTCGGCTAGCACATTGATGACTTCGGTGCGGGCTGCTTCTTGGATGCCAGCCCGCCAGTCATCACCGTGAATAACGTAGTCAGGCCGAAACGCGCGGAGGTTTTCCGCGTAAGACAAAGAACTTTGGGGCACAACTTTGGAGACTTGGCGCATGCTTTCCAGCAGCTCTCTGCGAGTCTCAAAATCGAGGATTGGGGGACGCTTGTAAGTAGCGATTCCCTCGTCGGTGAGAAGACCCACGATTACTTCCCCGAGCTTGGCGCCAGCCTCGATGATGTTCAGGTGACCGCGATGTAGGATGTCCGACGCGATTGCGATGTAAACAGTCTTATTATCAGCTGTCATCTTTGTAATGCCTCGAATCTCTGGGCTCTTGATCCCGTCAAGTTTACCCACTAATCCACACGCCAGGTACCGTGCAGATGGATGGGGACGATATTAGCGGCTCTTCATTCTTTGGGTGGAACCGCCGAACTGGTCTGCAAACTCGCCGGTGCCCGTAGGATAAATGCATGCTTTCCCCCTACCGCAAAATCCGCCGCAAAATGCGGACGCTTCTGGGTCGCGCCGGGTTGGCCAAAACCCAGCTTCCCACCCTGCGGCTTGTGTTCACCACCCCTGACGACTTCGCTGACTTTCTGGCCGATGGCAGGGCGCGCCGGCGCTATCAACGCTTCGAGGTTACAGTCGATCCCTGGCGTCCCATCCGCCCGGACTGGGCGGGACGACTCGGGCCGCTACTCCATCTAGTGGATATCCATGCCAGCTACGACCCGGACGGCTTGAAGGCCAGCGCCAGCTTTTCCACCCGGAGACCGGTAGTCGCCGCCGAGGCGGTGCGGGCCGCATACCCGCTTTTCTATCCGGTGCGAATCTCCGAGGTCGGGTCGCGCGTCGGAGTTCACCCGGATGCCCCGGTGGATGAGCGTTGGAACCTCGGTGGCGGGCTGCGGCATCTTCTTCCTGAAGAACTCACCCTAGATGAGTACATAGACTTCGACGTGCTCATAGACGCAGCCGGTGCGCACCGCTTGGATCGCAATACCGAAACCATGGGGTTGATGGAGCGCCAGGCTGCCCCGGAGATTCTCATCAACCCGAAAATCCACCGCCCTCTGAAGCGCCGCCACCCCGGCCCGGAAACCTTCTCGGCTCAGGCGCTCATCAAGGACGGACGGCTCGTGGTGCAAGGCGAAGGCAAGATTTTCCTCGACGCCCCAGCTGTCGCGCCGCTCACCGCCACCAACCTCTGGGAACTCTGGGGTGTCACCGACCTAGACGCATCGGCGATGGGCACCAGTCCTGATGCCGTTCGACGACTCGCCGAACTGGCTGCCTATGGCGCGGTGCTCCATAATGCCGCACCCGGGCTCCCCCTTGTCCCCGAACTCGCGAACCTCATCTCCCAGCCTTTCGGAAAGACGAGCCTGTTGAATCACATGAACCGCGCGCAAACCCAGGTGCGGTTGGTGATGAACGGTCACACCCGCGCGCTGACCACTAGGCCAACCCCTGCGATCTCGGTGATTCTCCCCACTTTGAGGGCGGAACTCTTACCGCAGATCCTCACCCAGATCGCCGCCCAGAACCACCCCAATCTGGAGGTCGTCATCGGCTGCCACGGTGTCCCAGCTCCAGCGCTGGCTCAGCTGCCAGAGGTCGCGAAAGCTATCCTCGGGCCGGTCTTGGAATTCCCCAGTGAGGCACCCTTGGGATCGGTGCTCGCCGGGCTAACAGAGGCGGCGTCCGGGGAATTCATTGCCAAAATGGACGACGACGATTTGTACGGCCCACACCACCTCACCGACTTACTCGCCGCCTGGCACTACACCGAGGCAGAGCTTATCGG
>JAITSW010000157.1 GCA_031287505.1 Propionibacteriaceae bacterium | reverse complement strand
CTCTTTGTGCTCGACGCCAAAGCGCTGCTCCTCATCGATGACCACCAGCCCGAGATCTCTGAATTTCACCTCGGCGCCAAGCAGCCGGTGGGTGCCGATCACGACGTCCACCGCCCCAGATTCCAGATCGGCGATGACGCGCTTGCGTTCTTTCTCCGTTTGGAAGCGGGAAAGGGAAGCCACCCGCATCGGAAAGCCCGCGTAGCGCTGGGAGAAGGTGTTGAAGTGCTGTTGCACCAGCAGCGTCGTCGGCACCAAAATGGCGACCTGCTTTGAATCCATCACAGCCTTGAACGCCGCCCGCACCGCAATCTCGGTCTTTCCATAGCCGACGTCCCCGCATATCAAACGGTCCATCGGGATGGTGCGTTCCATATCGGCCTTGACATCGGATATCGCCGAAAGTTGGTCGGGAGTTTCGATAAAAGCGAACGAATCCTCCAACTCGCCCTGCCAAGCGGTGTCGGGGCCGAAGGCGTAGCCCTCCAAGGACTGCCGCGCCGCATAAAGGCGGATGAGTTCTTGGGCGATCTCTTTGACGGCCCGCCGAGCCCGCGCTTTCCGCCTGGCCCAATCTGCGCCGCCAAGCTTGTCGAGCGCGGGAGCTTCGCCGCCGACATAGGGGGTAAGCAGGTGTAGTTGGTCTACTGGGACGAAAAGCTGATCGCGCGGATGACCGCGTTTGCCGGGGGCAAACTCGACCACCAAGTACTCGCGGGTGATGCCTTGCACTGTGCGGGTAACCATCTCTTTGTAGCGCCCCACCCCATGGTGTTCGTGGACAACGGCGTCACCGAATGAGAGGTCGACCGGATCAATCTGCTTCTTGCGACGGGCGGGCATCTTCCGGGCGGCACGCTCTGTCCCCTTGGAGCCGGCCAGATCTCCCAGCGAATACACGTCCAGCGCAATGTCGGGCATTACGAAGCCGTGGCTTAGCCCGGAAACCAGAATCCAAGCTTGCCCAGCTGGCGGAACGGCAGAGTTGTCGTCCGAAATCGGCGCCTCGATACCCGAATCGCCCAGTATTTCCGCCAGCCGTTTAGCCAACCCCTTGGTTTCGGCAAGCAGCACCACTTGGTGTTTGGCGGTAAGCGCCTCGTCGATGGCGATGACCGCCGCTTCGGTGTCCCCTCGCCAGTTGGGCAGCTCAAGGGCTTTGACGACGGCGGTTTCCGCAGATGCGTGGAGAACGCCGGATAGGTGTTCACCGTCAGAATGGCTCTCGCCCGCGTCGGGGTGCGGCTCTTCGTTCTCAAAAGGCGAAACCAACCACCAGCGTTGGCCGGCGCCAAGCGCATGGGAACGCACCGCGGCGAGCGTCCAATAGGCGGAACTCTCAAAGTCAATCGGGACTTTGCCGCCGGAAGCCGCTCCCACCCAAGAGGCATGCAAAAACTCCTGGCTGGTGGTGTGGAGCTCTTTTGCCCTTGACCTCGTGAGGTCGGGATCAACGATCACAATGGTCGAACCGGACGGCAACACGTCGACGAGCAACTCCATCTCGCCCACCAAAGCCGGAGCCAAGGCCTCCATACCCTCGGGTGCCAGCCCTTGCGCAATCTTGGCGAACTCCCCACCTAGTTCAGCCGGATCGTCCGGGTAATTCGAAGCCAAATCGCCGGCCCGCCGCCTCACCTCGTCGGTGAGTAGCAGCTCCCGGCAAGGCGAGGCGAAAACCTCGGGCAGCGTCTGGCCGAAAGAGAGCTGGTCGGCAATGCCAAAGGTGCGAATCTCTTCAATGGTGTCTCCAAAGAAATCCACCCGCACCGGATGCTCGGCCGTCGGCGGGAAGACATCGAGAATGCCGCCGCGCAAGCTGAACTCGCCACGCCTTTCCACCATGTCGGTGCGGATGTAGGCAACCTGCGCCAACTGGGCAGCCACCTCGGTGAGGTCGTAATCCGCACCCGACACCAGCCGAACCGGCCGCAGCTGGTCTATCCCCTTTACCTGCGGCTGCATCAGAGCCCGCACCGGGGCCACCACAACCTTGGGCATAGGCAACTCGTCGGCGCCCTTCAAGCGGCGAAGCACTTCAAGACGGCGCCCGACGGTATCCGAACGTGGGCTCAACCGCTCGTGGGGCAGTGTCTCCCAAGCCGGGTAATAGGCAACATGCTCTTCGCCCAACACCTCGCCGATCTGCTCGACCAAGTTCTCGGCCTGCCGAAACGTCGAGGTAACGGCCAAAAACGGTGCCGGGCAGCTGAGCGCCAGCGCGGCAAACAGCAGCGGCCGTGCCTGTTCGATAAGGGTGATGTCAAGCGCGGGGGTATTGCCGGATTTTGCCCTTTCCAGACACCGCGCAACCGCCGGATCGGCGGCAAACAACGAGGTAAGGGCATTTAGGGGCACCTGGTGATTGTATCCCCCCATCCGCTGGCGATAAGCCCCAGCGCTCTTACCGGGTCGGAATTACCGCAAAAAACCGCGCTACGAGTTGTAGCCGTTCTGGGCATGCGCCAGGCCATTCGCCACTAGATCGAGGGCGGCGTCGGCGGCGCGGTCTACTTCAAAGGGGAGATCTTTGCGCTCGTTGGCTGAGAACTGCTGCAGAACGAACGCAGCCGGGTCTTGGTGGCCATTTGGGCGGCCGATGCCGAAGCGGATGCGGTGAAAATCACCGGTCTTCAGATGCGCCCGAATCGATTTCAGACCGTTGTGACCGTTGTCTCCACCGCCGAGTTTTAGGCGCAATTGGCCAAAGTCGATGTCTAGTTCGTCGTGGATGACGATGATTTGCCCTGGCTTGACGCCGAAAAAAGCCGCCGCATTCTTAACAGCTATCCCACTCTCGTTCATGTAAGTGCGAGATTTGAGCAAGATGGCCTTGACGGCCGACGGCGATGGGACGCCGATACCGGCATCGGAAACCCTGGTGGCGAGGGCCTCAAAGCGTTTCAAGGCGGAAGATGAGAACTTCCCGCCCGCCCGCGAGGCCAACTCGTCAACGACCATACGCCCGGCATTGTGTCGCTGCCCGGCATAGTTGGGGCCGGGATTACCGAGCCCCACAACTAGCCATGGCCCTAAAGCAACAGTCTGTTCGCTCATCTGAGCCTACCCACCGTTGCGATACCCGCGAACTACTCGGCAGCTTCTTCAGCTTCGCCCTCGGCGGCCTCTTCACCTTCGGCGGCCTCCGCCTTGGCGGCTGCGACAGCGGAAACCGAAACGATGAGCAACTCCGGCTCGACAGCGAGAACGGCACCCTCTGGGAGCACCAGATCGGCAGCTGTGAGGGACTGGCCAATCTCCAGCGCGGCAGCGTCCACCACAATTTCAGAGGGAATGTGGGTAGCCTCAACCTCAAGCGAGATCGAGTTGGTGTCGAGAATGACGACCTCTCCCGAACGCTCTTTGTCATGCAGGGACAACGGCACGTCAACAGTGACCTTCTCACCCTTGCGGACAAGCACCAGGTCAACATGCTCAAACTGGCCGGTAAGCGGGTTGCGCTGAATCTGCTTGGGCAATGCCAACTGCTCGTTCTTGCCGTCGATCGAGATCGTCAACAGGGCATTCGCAACGCGTAGCGCCAACAAGACTTCATGGCCCGGGAGCGAAATATGAA
>JAITSW010000006.1 GCA_031287505.1 Propionibacteriaceae bacterium | reverse complement strand
AGACAGAATCATTCTCACAACAGGAGAGACCGCATACAGAAGACCAGACGGCGTAGCCATCGTCCCGCTTGCACTACTGGGATCATAGCCAGAAATCAATGGCGCTTCTCTGCTTGGCGGTTACGGTGTGCTCTTCGGCTTATTGCCAACCTGATGCGAAGTTGGGGAGATTCCGGATCAGGGCGCTCGATCCTTAGGAATTCCGCCTACTACGCAGAAACGGGATGGTATAGCGCTTACTGGCCGTAAACGTTTTGATAGCGCTGGTAGAGGCTTTCAACGTCTGCTGGATCTAGCGGCACTGGATTACCCAGAGCACGGGCAAAGTGAACGGTACGCGCTACTTCTTCGCACATGACGGCGGCCTTTACGGCTGCCCGGGCGTCCTTGCCGATGGTGAAGACGCCGTGATTGGCCATTAGGACGGCGGGAGAATGGGAGTTGGCCAAGGTCTCGACGATTCCGCGGCCGATGGAATCGTCGCCTATTAGGGCGAACGGGCCAACTGGGATTTCGCCGCCGAATTCGTCGCCCATCATGGTAAGGACGCATGGAATTGGCTCGCGCCTGGCCGCCCAAGCGGTGGCAAAGGTGGAGTGGGTGTGGACGACGCCAGTCACGTGGGGGCAATGACGGTAGACATAGGCATGTGCGGCTGTGTCAGAGGACGGGGAATGCCCGCCCTCAACCAGATTGCCGCGCAGGTCGGTGACCACCATATTTTCGGGGCTCAGATCATCGTAGGAAACACCGGAAGGTTTGATGACCATGAGGTTTTCCCCGGGAACGCGGGCAGAGATGTTGCCGGCCGTCCAAACAACTAAGTTGTAACGGGTCAGCTCGGCATGAAGCGCGGCCACTTCTTCGCGAAGCTTGCGGATGACGGCGGTTAGCTCAGCGGCGCCCACTTGCGGATCCTATCTTTGCGGTGTTTGAAAACATGCCCGTTAGTCGCACTTCACGAATGGGCTATCGCTGCTTGTTCGACAGCCAAGGCTGCTTCATAGCGTTCCATGTACTTGCCAAACCCGGCGGCGTCATCGGGATCGGGAGCTAGGGTTTCGAACTCGGTTTGGGCAAAGACGACGGTATTGAGATATTCGCCCAAGGAAAGGTGTCCGTCGTTTGCAAGCAAATAGGACGCCAGAACCGCCATTCCCCATGGGCCGCCTTCGCCTGCGGTGGCGCTAACGCTCACCGGGGCACCAAGCGCAGCCGCGAGGAACCGCTGAGCTACGCCTTTGGTGCGGAAGATGCCGCCATGGGCAAACATTTTGTCTAAGCCGACTTCCTCATCGGCGAGGATGCGCATGCCAAGGTGCAGGGTGGCGAAAACGGCATAGAGTTGGGCCCGCATGAAATTGGCAAGGGTGAAATTGCTTTCCGGGGTGCGCAGGAATAGCGGTCGGCCCGCTTCCAAACCGGTGATGGGCTCGCCGGAGAGATTGTTGAAAGCCAACAGCCCGCCGGCGTCTGATTTGGCTTCCAGAGCCTTGGCGAGCAGCGCGGAGAAAACGGTTTGCGAGTCAACTTTCTCCCCAGCAGCCGCCGAGAACTCCTCGAAAAGCGAACACCACTCGTTTAGCTCAGAAGCACCGTTATTGCAATGCACCATCGCAACGGCATCTCCGGCGGGGGTGGTGACCATGTCGATTTCGGTGTGCAATTCTTTTAGATCGCGTTCCAAAACGATCATGGCGAAGATCGACGTGCCGGCGCTCACGTTTCCGGTGCGCCGGGCGACAGAGTTTGTGGCCACCATGCCGGTGCCAGCGTCCCCTTCCGGCGGGCAGAACGCGATCCCCGCCGCCAACTTGCCCGTTGGATCAAGCAGCAAGGCGCCGGAAGTCGTCAACGCCCCAGCTCCGGCACCGGCAGGCAAGACCTTGGGCAGCAACTCGCGGAGCCGCCAGTCAAAGCCCTTTTCAGCTAACAGCAACTCCAACTCGCTCAGCATTCGCGAGTTGTAGTTCTTGGTCACCGGGTCGATGGGAAACATCCCAGAAGCATCCCCAACGCCGATAACCCGCTCCCCGGTGAGAACCCAGTGCACATATCCGGCAAGGGTATTGATGGACGCAACCTGCGAAACATGCTCCTCGCTATCGACAACGGCTTGGTGCAAATGCGCAATCGACCAGCGCTGCGGGATGTTATACGAGAACAGCTCGGTTAACTCCTCCGCCGCAACTTTGGTATTGGTGTTGCGCCAAGTCCGGAACGGAACCAACAACTCGCCAGCCGCATCGAAAGCCAGATAGCCGTGCATCATGGCCGATATCCCGATAGCGCCTATGGTGGTGAGTTCTAGGCCATAGCGCTGGCGGACGTCATTAGCCAGATCGGCATAGCATTCTTGCAGCCCAGCCCAAATAGCATCAACCGAGTACGTCCATAGCCGGTCGGCAAACTGGTTCTCCCAGTCGTGAGAACCCCAGGCAAGCACCTGGGCGTCGGCGTCGATTAGCGCGGCCTTTATGCGCGTCGAACCAAATTCGATACCCACACTCGTCCGGCCTTCGCGGATAGCCGCCCTAGCCTGGTTGATATTCATCCGATCCCCCGGCGTGACAGGGGGGCGTATAACTTGTCACGCATCCACTGGTCGATACTCACCCGATCCCCCTTACAACCCTTGTGCCAAACGGTAATACGCCTGGTTGAAACGCAACTGCTGCTCGAAACCGGCAGCCGTCGTATCCGCGTCGATAACGGCTAATTCCACACCGGCGATCTGCGCAAAATCAGCCCAAATCTCCGCCCCAACCGCAGTGCTCATACAGGAGTGATGCGGAGCACCGGAAGTCAGCCAAGATTCAGTGGAGGTATAGAAATCCGGCTCCGGCTCCCAAACCGCACGCGCCACCGGAAGATTCGGGAGCAGCTCGTCAGGCTCGACAACATTCACCACATTCAACGTCAAACGGAAACGATCACGCATATCAGCCAAACCGACAACAACTGCCGGCCCCGGATCAGCTGTAAACACCAGCCGCACCGGATCTTCTTTGCCGCCAATACCCAGCGGATGGATCTCCAGAGCAGGCTTGCCAGACGTCAACGACGGACAAACTTCCAACATGTGCGCGCCCAGGATCTTCTCAGCACCGGGCACTAGATTGTAGGTGTAGTCCTCCATTAGGGAAGCGCCGCCAGACAGCCCCGTACCCATAACTTTCGCCAACCGCACCAAGATAGCCGTCTTCCAATCACCCTCAGCCCCAAAGCCATAGCCTTGCGCGGTCAGGCGCTGAACAGCTAGCCCTGGAAGCTGTTTGAGCTCTCCCAAATCTTCAAAACTCGTGGTGAACGCCGTTGCCCCATGGGCTTCCAAAAACGAACGCAAGCCCAACTCTTGCCTAGCCCCGTAACGCAAAGACTCGTGTCTGGCCCCGCCTTTGCGAAGCGGCGGAACGACGTCATAGAGCTCCTCATACTCAGCCACCAGAGCGTCAACGTCGGCGGGTGAAACCTGGGCAATCGCAGCTGCCAAATCGTTGACACCGTAGGTGTTTACCGAGACGCCAAACACCCGCTCCGCTTCAACCTTGTCACCCTCGGTGACCGCCACGTCGCGCATATTGTCGCCAAAACGCACCAAGCGGGCATGCTGGCTCTCATACCAACCCAAAGCAGCCCGCGCCCAATTGCCGACCCGAGCCTGCACATTCGGATTATTCACCGAGCCAGAGACCGTCTTACGCGCAACCCCTAAACGGGTCTGAATATGGGCAAACTCTCGGTCTCCGTGTGCCGCCTGATTCAGATTCATGAAATCCATATCAATGGACGCCCAAGGCAGCGCGTCATTAGCCTGGGTGTGCAGATGCAGCAATGGCTTTTGCAAAGCCTCCAGCCCCGCGATCCACATCTTCGCCGGTGAAAACGTGTGCATCCACATGATGACGCCGATACAGCAATCGTCGGCGTTAGCCTGCAGCACTCTCGCCCGGATGTCTTCCTTGTTGGTAAGCACCGGCTTCCACACCACATCGGCAACCAAGCCGACACTGGAAAGGGTGTTTACCAAACTCTTGGAGTTAGCAGCTACCTGTTCTAGAACCTCCGGGCCATAAAGGTGTTGGCTGCCGGTTAGAAACCAAATCTGCTTCTTGCTCATTGAAATCGACTTTCTAATAATGTGTTAATGCGTTGGTTCTAGCTGGTCTTTGCGCGGCGTTTGTTCACCAAGTCGAACGCCACGGCCAAGAGCAATACCAAGCCCTTGACGATTTTGCGCGTAGATTCGTCAAACCCCATCAGCTGCATGCCGTTGTTGAGAACGGCCATTATCAGACCGCCGATCATGGCGCCGGTTACCCTGCCCACGCCGCCCAAAGTAGAGGCTCCGCCGATGAAGCAAGCCGCAATGGCATCCAGCTCAAAGCCATCACCAGCGCCTGGCTGAGCCGAACTCATTCGGGCGGAATAGACGACGCCTGCGACTCCGGCGAGGAAGCCCATATTGACGAAGACCCAGAAATTGACCCACTTAACCTTGACGCCTGATAGCTGGGCAGCCAACATATTGCCGCCAACCGCGTAAATAGAACGCCCCATGGAGGTCTTCTGGGTAACGAGCGTGTAAGCCATGATCAGGAAAGCCAAGATGATGAGGATATATGGCAGGCCGCGGTCATGTGAGATCTGCCAGCCGAAGGCGATAATGACCGCTGCGATGACAGCCAGCTTAATGATGAAGAGCGGCAAAGACAGAACCGTCTGGTTGTATCGAAGCTGATTTTGACGCGTCCGCCACTGCATTACACAAAAGCCGACAGCGGCGATAATGAAAATTATGACTGTGAAAACATCGAAGCCGTCACCACCGAGGATCCCGTTAAAGAAGCCGTTGGCAATGCTCGCATAGGCCGGGCCTTGAGAGTCTGGGTCGCTGGGAATAGTGAGAGAGATGTTGCTCAGCACCTTGTAAGTCAAACCTCTGAATAGCAACATGCCGCCAAGGGAGACGATGAAGCCCGGAATGCCGACCACCGCCACCCAGAAGCCCTGCCAAGCGCCGCAAACCAAACCAACCGCTAGGGCTGCCAGCACCGCAACCCACCACGGAGTTTGATATCTGACGATCAGCACGGATGCCACCGCTCCGGTCAGGCCTAATACAGATCCGACGGAGAGGTCGATCTGAGCCGCGACAATGACCATCAACATGCCGATCGCCAAGATCAGCACATAGGAATACTGCAAAACGATGTTGGTCAGATTCGTTGGAGAAAGGAAGGCCTGGTTAGAGACCGACAACACCGTAAAGATGAAAACGAAGGCCACCAGGATGCCGTTTTGGGTTAGGAAATTCAGGATCAGCGAGCCCACAGAGCTGTGAGCTGGCTCATTCTTCGGCTCGGGAGCCGATGCCGGCGCGGGAGATTCGGCTATGGTGCTAGTCATCGAACTTCATCCTTCTCGATAGTCATTAGTTTCATCAGGTTCTCTTGGGTTGCCTCGCTTACCGGAAGCTCTCCCGTGATTCGCCCAAAGGAGAGCGTGTAGATTCGGTCGCATACGCCCAAGAGTTCGGGAAGCTCTGAAGAGATGACGACAACTGCCTTGCCCTGGGCCACCATCTGGTTGATCAAGTTGTAAATCTCATACTTGGCCCCGACATCGATACCCCGGGTGGGCTCGTCCAAGATCAGTATCTGCGGGTCAGTGAACAGCCACTTTGAAAGCACCACCTTTTGCTGGTTGCCTCCGGAAAGCTTGCCGATGGGATGGAGCACACTCGGTGTTTTTATCCGCATGTCTTTTCGGTAATTCTCGGCAACTTGGAGTTCTTCGTCGGAGTTGATCCAAGTGGCCGTAGTGAGGCGGGAAAGCCCGGCGGAAGTGATATTGATCCGGATATCTTCTATCAGGTTTAGCCCGTAGCGTTTGCGATCTTCAGTTGCGTAAGCCAGCCCGGCGGCAATGGCATCTGAAGGAGAATTGAGATGGACGTTCTTGCCATTGAGATACATCTGGCCACCGGCAAAACGTCCATAAGATTTTCCAAATAGGCTCATAGCCAGCTCGGTGCGTCCGGCACCCATAAGCCCCGCAATACCCACAACTTCCCCCGCCCGCACATTGAACGACGCATTCTCCACAATTCGCCGGCCAGCTTGAGTTGGGTGGTTGACGCTCCAACCTTCCACTCGAAGCCTCTCTTCGCCGATAGGCACGTCGCGCTCTGGAAAACGGTTTTCAAGGCTGCGTCCCACCATTCCCCGGATAATCCGATCCTGGGTGGCATCGGGCTCGCCCATGTCGATGGTTTCGATGGTTTTACCATCGCGGATGATGGTGGTGGTGTCGGCGATTTCTGCTATTTCGCCGAGCTTGTGGGAAATCATGATGCAGGTGATCCCCTGCGCTTTTAGCTGTCGGATTAGGCCTAGCAGATGCTCAGAGTCGTCATCATTTAGGGCGGCTGTGGGCTCGTCCAAGATAAGAAGTTTTACGTCTTTATAGAGCGCCTTGGCAATCTCTACTAATTGTTGCTTTCCGACACCGATTTGGCTGATGAGCGTGGTGGGGTTTTCATCCAACCCCACCCGCGTCATCAACTCTTGGGCTTCCGCATTGGTTCTGTTCCAATCAATGAAGCCCAGAACCCCCTTACGCTCATTGACCAAGAAAATGTTCTCAGCGATGGACATATGCGGGCTGAGTGCCAGCTCCTGGTGGATGATCACGATTCCCAGATGCTCAGAATCTGTGATCGACCCAAAAGTCGCTGGTTGGTTGTCAAAGATGATTTCGCCTGAATAGGTGCCGTGCGGGTGTACGCCCGAAAGCACTTTCATCAGGGTGGATTTTCCTGCCCCATTCTCACCGCAGATAGCGTGGATTTCGCCGCGCGCTACGGTCAGATTCACATCGTCCAAAGCTACAACGCCTGGAAACGTCTTGGTTATGGAGCGCATCTGGAGGATTGTGTCACCCATTGCGAGTCATCCTTTGTTGGTTATTGATGGATACTGGCTTAGTGCCGGTTAGCCGGAGACGCCCTTGTCAACCTCTTCCTGGGTGTAATACTTGGAATCGATGAGCAGCGGCTTCACATCTTCCTTGTATACCGTGTCAATCAGCAGCAGATAGGACGGAACAACCTTCACACCATTGTCATAGGTTTCGGTGTTGTTTGCTTCGGGAGCCTGGCCGGCCAAGTATGACTTGGCGGCAACTACGGCCTGATCGGCAAGCTTGCGCGTGTCCTTGAAGATGGTGGACTGTTGTACGCCATCGTTAATGAGCTTGACGGAGGCAACCTCGGCATCCTGACCGGTAACGACGGGGAGTCCGTCGGCAATGGTCTTGCCATAGGCGGGCTGCAATGCGGTGATGATGCCGCGGGAGATCCCGTCGAAGGGGCTCAAAATGCCGGCGAGCTTGTCTTTGCCGCCACCATAGGTGGAGGAGAGCAAATCTTCCATGCGCTTCTGAGCGCCTTCTTGGCTCCACCGCAAGATAGCGACTTGCTCAAAATCTGTCTGGCCTGACTTCACCACGAGGGTGCCGGCGTCAAGGAAAGGCTTGAGGGTGTCCACGGCGCCGTTGAAAAAGAATCCCGCATTGTTGTCGTCGGGAGAACCGGCGAAGAGTTCAATGTTGAACGGACCCTTAGGCGCGTCAGCCTTAGCCGTGCCGTCTTTTT
>JAITSW010000255.1 GCA_031287505.1 Propionibacteriaceae bacterium | reverse complement strand
GAGCCGATCCATCCGTTCGGCCACCTGGCTCAACTGCCGGGCAAAGTGCAACACCTGTTCCGGGTCATCCCTGACCTCGGAGATCGCCTGCGCCAGCAAACTCACCGCAGTGGTGGGAGTACGCATTTCGTGTCCCATATTCGAGACGAAATCCCTGCGGATCGCATTCGCCCGGGCTGCCTCCGTGCGGTCGGTGAGCGTCAGCAACACCCAACGGCTATGCAGCGGGGCGGCTTGGGCGACTATGTCATGCAAAGCCCCCAAGGTGTCCATGGTGTAAGTTCGGGTGACCTGCTCGCCAGAGCCGAATGCCTCTTCCACCAGGGCTTTCAATTCGGGTTGCCCAAGGTGTTTTCCGCCAAAGACGGTCGTGGCCAACTCGGTGGCATAGATGATCTTGAAACGCCTGGTGCAGATCAGGGCATAACCGCCAAAAGCCCGCATAACAGCGATGGAATCCTTCGAGAGCGCGTGGCGTTTCTTTCCCATAACCCCATCCTATGTAAGCGAGAGGCCGACAATTGGAACCGTGAAAAATATGGCGTAGCCTTAGGGTGGCCCTTTTGCCGAAGGAGGTGAGCGACATGGAAGAACCTGGAAGTAGCGATAGACCGTCGCGACCCCTCAAACAGGCGTTTAGTCGATAATTGACTTCTCACTGCCGCGAGGAGCCGCGAGGCACCCGTCGATTTTGAAATCGGCAACACAAACCCTTATTCCGCGACTAGCCGGCAATTGCCCTGCACAGTTCGTTTGGCGTGGTCGTGCTTCTAAAGAAGGTGCATCATGGCAACACTCACAATTGATCTCAACGAAGTACTGCGCCTGGGAGTTCCCCGCGCAATTATTCTCTGGCTGGCTGCGATTCCCTCGCTGCGCGAACGCGAACACGAACTGGCCGCTCTAGAGCCTCACGAAGCTGCGGAGTTTGCAGCCTTATTAACCCCGCAAACGGCTGCCGAACTCTTTGACGGCCTAAATCCCTATGTGACAGGCTATTTTTTGGAGTCTTTGGCAGCTGGTCAAGCCGCCAAGGTCATCGGCTGGATTCACCCAGACGAGGCCGGACGCGCACTGCGCGAGATTCCGACCGCCAATCGGCATTCAATTCTGGAACTGGTTGACGAAGCCGCACGTCAGCCAATCGTCGATGCGCTGTCGTGGCCAGAGGAATCTGCCGGAGCTTGGCTACAACCTGCCCTTGCGGTGGTGCGAACCGGTCAAACCGTTGCCGATGCGACGGGCTCCCTTTCAAATACCTCAAGTTCAACTAGGGCTTCCTATATCTATGTCACCGATCCGGATGACACCCTGGTCGGGGTGGCTTCCTTCCGCGACCTCGTGCTGGCCTCCCCAGAAACTCTGGTCGAGTCGGTCATGAAAACTGATGTGGTGACCGCCACGCCTTTGGAGGATCGAGAGTTTGCCGCACGTACCCTGAACGACCACCGCCTGAAAGTGCTGCCGGTTGTCGACGGCGGACGGCTTGTCGGCGTCCTGACTGCCGAAGATATGGCGTCGGTATTGGAGGAAGAGGTCACCGAGGATGCGGAACGTCAGGGCGGTTCGGCTCCGCTAGACATGCCCTACCTGCAAGCCGGGCCTTTCACTTTGTGGCGCAAGCGCATCGTCTGGATAGCCGTGCTTTTCGCAGCTGAGATGTACACCGGCACGGTGATGCGCGCCTTCGAAGATGAACTCTCCACAGTAGTTGCCTTGTCGTTCTTCATCCCCCTGCTGATCGGAACCGGCGGGAATGTCGGCACTCAGGTCTCTTCTACGTTGATTCGCTCTATGGCCACCGGACAAGTCGGCATACGGAATCTTCCCCGCATTCTAGGAAAGGAAGTCTGCGCCGGTCTTCTGATCGCGGTAACCATGGCCGCACTCGCAGGGTTACGCGCCCTCACCCTCGGAGTCGGCTACGAGGTCGGCCTTACCGTGGCCATCTCAATCGCCGCCATCGTAGTTTGGTCGTCCGTCCTTGCCTCAATATTGCCGCTTGTGATCAAGAAAATACGGCTCGACCCCGCCGCCGTTTCCAGCCCGCTCATCACAACGTTGGTGGACGGAACAGGTCTGGTCATCTACTTCACGGTTGCCAAGCTCCTGATCAGCGCACTTCAGTAGCGGGCTTTATGAACATTACTTGGGAACGGCCCTTTGTTACGCGCGCGCCAGAGATCGCAGCGCAACAAACAGCACCTTCCTACAATAATGAAAGCAGACTCAACAAAAACCGGCATGAAGGGAGGGGGTTCAAGTAAGCAAGAAGCGCCTCGTGCCGCGATAGCTCATGGGGCAGTTACGTTCTTATCAACTTGATGAAATACTCCACGTTGCCATGCTCGCCGACAAGTCCACTCGGCTCGCTCCATACCGTCTCCCAGCCCAACTCGGCGGCAGTCTCAATCACATCGGCAACCGCTTTATCTCGCCGCAGCTGATCTTTCACAACACCCGCAGAATCCAACCCAGAACGTCCCACCTCAAATTGAGGTTTGACTAGTAACAATGCCATACCGGACAGCCTCAGCACCTTCAAAATGGGGGCGAGAATAAGCTTCAATGAAATGAACGAAACATCTCCCACAGCGAAATCCACCAGCTCATCTTCCAGATGAGCCAACTCCAAATCACGCAGGTTTAGACCTTCCCACACTCGCACTCGCGGGTCTTCACGCAAACTGGCGTCAAGTTGACCATGCCCAACATCGACGGCATAGACCCGCTCGGCACCGCGTTCCAAAACAACTTGGGTAAAACCACCCGTAGAGGCTCCAGCATCCAAAACCCTGCCAAAGATTTGCGTGCCCGACGCCTCCAGAGCGCCAATAAGCTTGTGCGCTGCCCGCGAAACATAAGGATCTTGCTGGCTGATAACGATTTTGCAGCCAGCAGAAATTCGAGTATTCACCTTGAGTGTCACCACCCCATCAACACTCACAAAACCAGCAGCAACAGCGGCCTGAGCCTTCGTTCGCGACGAAAACAACCCACGTTGAACCAACTCAACATCCAACCGCTTACCCACTAGTTACGCCTCAACCAAAACTATCTAAGCCCCAACCAAAACTAGCTGCGTAAGACTTGCTGCACCGAATCCAAAGCGGCATTCAACGCCTGCAGTTGCTCATCAACTGAACCGCTCAAGTCAACCTTCGCCAACGCCGCATCCACCTGGTCAATGCCCGTCACCGGAGGCGCCTGATGTGTATCGCCTTCTGCCACACTCTGATCTTCGCTCACCGTCCAAGCTTACCGAGACCAACTCAAACGTTCCTACACGACGGTGTCACCTATCAGAGAAACTTGAATCCATCCCCCAGAGGCCATGCAACTCTCGAAGGCTAGCTGTTGGTCCTTCGTAGCGGCTCTTCAAGCCGACCCGTACACGAACAAGAAGATCGAATGATTCTTCCCTTTCTGCCCAGAGCAACCGATATCTGAGCTCAGACCGAGAAGACATCGGTATCCGGAACCCATGAATCGAGATCCCGCACGTCAGGACTATGGATGTATTTGATCTCTGCTTTCAGCTATTCCCGCTCTTCACGGCGAGAAAGCTCTCCAGATATGTTCATCTGACACTGCCAGGTGCCAGTTTCAGACAGCGACAGAAAAAGTCTGCGACGGTTGAGCAGTAGTATTGCTCTTCGTCTGGCTCAAATAAGTCCTCCCAGCCGTCATCCTGAACCACCTCACCTGGCGCTGGATCCAGAACACAGAGAATCGCTTTGAGAGCATAAGCACGTTTCGACGAATCGCCTGCCTTTGCAGCATCTGACGCTTCGACATGTCGCCAAATAGCCTCTTTCATCTGAAGCAATTGGTCGGCATTGTCCTGGCAATCGTTCCAGTGAGCAGCCGCAACATTGATGGCGGAAAGCGCCACATCGTCGAAACCAACGACCATGTCCATCAATATCGTAACCATGACCGAGTTGAGCGAGAAGAACAGGCTCATCCCACTTGCTTGCGACAGTAGTCGAGCCTTATTGAGGATAAAGCCAGCATTTACATCATTTAACTTTGACAACTTGGATACCAAACTCTCTTAGAACGTTACTTGAGGACGGTCCTTTGTGACGCGCTTGGGAACGCTACTCAGTTTTCGCGCAATTCCGTATCATAGCTAAGTCTCCCCTGAATAGCTCTCTTCGTTCACACCTAAACCGTATCTTGATATTGATTCCTTCACCCCATGGTCTCTCCTACCGATGAAAGATGGTATTCGCTATTGCCGCTACTATCCGGGCAATTGCAGCGATTGCTAGTAGCTCTTGCCCGAGGGCAGAAGGCCAAAATCACACATAGCGACCTTCATCCCGTTCCCATCTGTCATCATTCCACTACCACCCTAAATGAGTCTCCAACTTGATACCCAGTTTTTGATAGGCAGAACTTAGAACCCCACCTTGGCACAATTGTTCGATAGCATAGTTGACAAGATCAGTGTAATTGGATCGCCTCTCGCGATCCCGACATCAACTCCAGATAGTTCTAACTAGCAATCCAGATAGTCAAATTCAGGCGTAATTGAAAAATCCGCATGAAAAGTGATCAATTTTTTGCAAAGCCGATATGTTTCGACTGCCGACCTCGGACTCAACACTAAATCATCGGAAGACAGGGACAGTTTCGCTGCCATCAAACCTATTTCTGAGTCATTTGCGACCAGGCGAATCATTTCAGCCGATGGGTGACCAATTTTGGCAATTGTGACAGCGTAAATGCTCTGGTCTTGCAATAGCGGAGACACATAACCAGCAGCGGCTCCTGCCCATTTGCAGTTTGGACACTCTTCAAAAACCGTTGCAATCTCAGTGGGATCATCGGGCACCCCAACCAAGATCAGTTTTCCGCCGCATCTGGGGCAAGTCCGGTTATTAATGTTGTCACTTACAATCATTACCTTCCACCTCCTGGAGTGAACATCCTCCAAATCCCGCTGTCTACGCCTGCCGACGAATCTATTGTTAATTTACCACTGGGAAAAGCCCACAACGTGTCCGTTGGTGCAATCACCACCAACAGCCCCCTCAGCCAACAGAGCATCAGCCTACCCAGCATGATCACGATTTGCGCAGGCGAAAGACGCCTAGCCCTACAACAGACACAAGTCCACCCTTCCGCCGGAAGCCCCCAGCCACAAAACGACTTCCATAACTCGCGGACAAAATAATGGGCCAGGTCACCCGTCTGGTTACCCTTTTACTTGTTTCGTTTTACTTTTTCGCCTCTGGGTGGCTTTCATACAAGACGCAGGAGACTTCGGAATAGCCTACAGGGTGCAGCCTCACGGTGGCAGGGGCAGCGAATCCGAAGTCGACTCCGCCGGAAACCTTTTCCATCCGGGTAACGCCCTTCCAGAGCGGTTCGTCGGGATTTTCCTGTCTGATCTTGGTGAACATTGCAAAGATTTCGTCGACGGTCCCACCTCGGGTGGGTTGAACTTTGACTGAATCCGCATCGGTATTCAACTCGCGCAGGCCTCCGACTACTTCGTGCTCGTGCTCGTATTCTTCTACCGGAACGCGGGTCCAGTGCTCTTCTACCAAGGCTTTCAGGTCGCGCGGTTCCCAGCCGCATTCTGCGCGGGCTAATGGGCAACGGGGATGGAAGGAGCAGCCTCTGGGCGGATGTGCCGCATCGGGAATTTCGCCACGTGGGAGATCGCGGGGCACGAGCCTTGAGGGGTCTATGTCTGGGATGGCCTTCAATAGTGCCTTGGTGTAGGGATGTCGAGGCTCGGCGAAGATTTCATCAGTGGGGCCGATCTCCACCACCTTTCCCAGATACATGATCGCAACCCGGTCACAGAAAAACTTGGCGGTAGCTAAATCGTGCGTGATGTAGATGTAAGTGAGATTGAGTTGCTGCTTCAGATCGAGCATCAGTTGCAGGATCTTCGCCCGCACGCTCATGTCGAGCATGGAGACCGGCTCGTCAGCAACCAAGATGTCGGGGTTGAGAATGATCGCCCTTGCGATCACTGCACGTTGCTTCTGCCCGCCGGAAAGGTCTGAGGGATATTTGCCCATAAACTGTTCAGCGGGAGCAAGCCCAACTCTCTCTAGGGCGGCAATGACTTGAGTTCTCAAATCGTCGCCAGCGGCGCGGTGGTGAATGACAAGCGGGTGGCCCACCTGCGTTTCAATGGTCATTGAAGGGTTGAGGGCGGCATGCGGGTCTTGGAAGATCATTTGCAGCTTTGTGCGCTGCTGCCGCAAAGCCTTTCCCCGTAACTTGCTGATTTCGACCTGTCGGCCATCTTCGGCAGAAATGTGCTGAACCGTTCCCGAAGTGATCGGTGCCAGACCGAGCACGGCACGCCCTAAGGTGGTCTTTCCGGAGCCAGATTCTCCAACCAGCCCCAGCACTTCGCCGCGACGCAGTCTTAAAGTGACGTCGTCAACTGCTTTTACAACGCCGCCCTCCTGGCCAAGGAGTCGTGAAATTCCACTGCCTCGCATTTTGAAGTGGATCTGCAGGTCTTCCACATTGAGGATGGCATCGCTGTTTGCGAATGCGTCAGGCTTCGTCTGCAACAGAAATCTCCTCTTGGGAAAGCGGCGTTTTAAACTCGCTGGGCACTTCGTCAAGTTGATTCAACCAGCAAGCGACGTCTGTGGAGCCAGGACGGGTCTCACCACCATGAACGTTGTGCATGGTGGGTTCTGCCAATGGACAGTAAGTCATAGCCGCAGGGCAACGGGGATGGAAATGGCAACCCGGTGGTGGATTGATCAAGTCCGGTGGGGCTCCTGGTATGAAGTGCAATCCATCGGTGGTCAGGGTAATCGTGGAACGAAGCAGTTCTTGAGTGTAGGGATGTTGCGGTTTGGCGAAGACTTCGCGGGCATCGCCGATTTCGACGATCTTCCCGGCGTACATGACTGCAACCCGGTCGCAGGCTTCAGCAATGATGCCAAGGTTATGCGTAATCAAAAGCAGAGCGGTATTGAATTGCTCTTTCAGATCACGCAGGATTCTAATGATTTGGGCTTCCACCAAGACATCAAGAGCGGTGGTTGGCTCGTCAGCGACCACGAAAGCAGGGCGTAAGACGAGCGCCAAGGCGATCATGATGCGCTGTCGCATGCCGCCGGAGAACTCGTGCGGGAAAGCCTCCCAACGCGAAGGCGGGATGCCGATCACTTTGAGTACGTCCAAAGAACGCTTTTCGATCTCGTTTTTGGTG
>JAITSW010000230.1 GCA_031287505.1 Propionibacteriaceae bacterium | reverse complement strand
GAGCCGGAAGCGGCCAGCGCCAATAATTGAACCCAGGAAGTCAGCACCTGGGCATCTTTCATCTTGCTGTATCCGACAACGGGAACGCTGTGGGCCAAGCTAAGCACCTGACCGATGACATGCCAGCCAGACCCTGCGGCATCAACGGGTGCGGGGTGCAACTCTAGGGCAAGCTTATGGAGGTCTTTGTCCCAAATTCCCTTTACCGCTGATTCGAGGGCAGCGGTGTTTTCAATGGTTTGTTGGAGTTCGGCTCGTCCGAGCCGGCTCGGAGGTAGCTTCCCCCAGCGCCATAAGGCATTGGCGATCTTCTCAAAACTATGCCCGGCTTTCCGCCAAGAAAGTGCCGCCTCTCCCAGCGAATGACGGGCTAGGCCGTCAAGAGTCAACGCGATTTCTTCGGATTTCGCAGCGGAATCTGAAGAAATCCCGGCCTGGTTGTGCAACAGGTATTTGGCGGGATCCCGATAGAAGGAAATGAGGTCGTCAAGGCTTACTTCGATGGGTGTCGACTTATCGGGGGAGCCGCTTGCGGCCAAGTCGACTGTTTTGGCGCAAGTCGATGTTTTTTGCCGTGTGTCAGACCAGGCCAGAACCCTGGCTCCGCTGTAGCCGTCTGAATCAAAACTCCTCCACGAATCGTCTAGATAATTCCGCGGGCTGAAGGACTGCAATGGATATTGATGGTTGATTTGCCGCCACAGCCGCTGCGGATCGGCACTTCCTGCTTCGACTAGCTGGCGCAACCGGCTTTGCAACCCAGCCAGCGGTGCGGCGAGCGGCACCTCGAGGTTGGTGTTTTCACTGCGTCCCTGGCAGACGACGACGAGCTTTTCGCGGGCTGCCGCAACGGCGTCAAACAGAGCTTCACGGTCAGCGGCGGCTCGATCTGGGTCACCTGGCTGTGGTGCCATACGCAATAGATCGTTTCCATCGCTTCGAACGGTATGCGGGTAGCGGGATGCGTCCCACCCCAGGAGGCAGACCACCCGATGTGGCACAGCGCGCAGGTCGTCCAGATTGGCAACCAGCAGTGAGCCATTTGAGAATCTTGCCCGCAAGGATGAGAAGGACAGCCGTTGTTCGAGCACGGCGACGACTTCGTGCCTCGACACCTCTTGGGTGCCGGCTCCCTCGTCGACCAGTGTTGAAAGCTGGCTGGTAACCCAGTGCAGGTCATCTTGATCTTCCACCCCGGGTGCGGTGAGCTCGGTGAGGATTGTAAGACAGCGCGCGCCCCACTCGGTTGTCGAACAAGGTGATTCGCACTCATGCGCGAGACGGTTTATCCGCCCAATAAGCTCGCTGAGCAGCCCCAGTGTCCTCACATCGGACGAATCCACATCGTCGACTGGAAAAACTCGGCCGGCGAAGGCCAAATCATCGGCAGAGAGCGCGACTCCGAGCAGGAGCCGCTGCAAACCGTGCACCCAGGTGTTTTGCGGGAATTGCTCCAAGCCAAAACGGCCTAAATGGGTATCGTCGAGCCCCCATTTGATCTCGGCGCGCCGAATCAGCTTTTCGAGGCGGGCGGCATCATCAAAACGGAATTTGCTCGATATGGGCGCGAGCGCCGCAAAATCTAGGAAATCGGAAACGGTGAAACGGGTGTCTGGCAGCTTCAAGACGCGCAATAACACCTCGGCAAATGGATTCACACGCGCTAAGGCCCTCCCAGCCGTTTGCACTCGGAAGGCGGCGCCTATCGTTGGACGCCCCACCTTGTCGCTAAACGTTGCGTCGATCAGGGGAGCTGCCAAATCCACGTCCGGAGTCAAAACTGCAACGTCTCTGGGCTCCAAAGTCGGATCTGCCATGAACAATCTGCCCAGAACGTCGCGCAACACCTCAACTTGGCGATCCAACCCGTGGGAGAGGTGGAATTGCACAGAATCGTCATCGACGGCGACCGGCGGCGGGCAAGTGCCCGCTGCCGGAGCTTGAAGCTGATGCAAAAGCGAGTCTTTGGGCACGAAGTCGCCGGCCTTGGGACAACTTGACGCTGTGGTGGCATCGTGGGTGATTTCAAAAACATCCACTTGGGTGAAATCTCCCAATGCGGACACAAATTGTTGCCGCAGCGGGGAAATGCCTGGGAGTGCAAAGAGGGCGATACGCGTGCTGCCGAGAGCAGGCTGCGAATCAGCGAGCCCGGCTAGCGCCTCCCCATAGAGCTCAACTGCATCTCTGCCACCTGTTCGAAGCCGGATAAGCCGCCATAAATAGGCCTGCCAAGCCGCGTTTTCATGGGGATTGCCGCTACCGTCCACATCAATGCCGTTTCGCCACTGTGATACCAGTTCGGGCCGGTAGTGGGCGTAGCGGGCGAAATTGCGGGCGATTTGGGCTAAGGCGGTGTACGGCTGCCGCAGGGTGAGCAAATGGGCGCGGAGCTCGCCCAACTCGGCACTGTCGTCTTCGTAGATTCCCCGGCGGATCTGCCAAACCAATTTTTCCGGCTGCCAAGAGGTAATACCCTCGCCCAAGGTATCTCGCTCGAAGCGGCCGATGGTGGGGAAATCGATTCCGGCACACACCGATTGGCGAGTGGCGAAGAACTGGCTCAGCCATCTGGCCATGGCAAGGTTTGGGATCACGCAGATATCAAAAGCAAAAGGATCTATGGCATCGCCGGCGTCCGCCGGCCCAGCCCAACGCGTAACCAGTTGGCTCGCCAAGGCTTCGATATTTGGTGCCTGAAAGCGAGCTGCCGCCCGGTGCGCTGTACTCAACATACTGGGATTACTGTAGAGCAGCGCTATGACATTTTTGTCCTAGGTGTTCATCGGCGGCGAATTCATTCCCCTCATTTTCGCGAATCTTGGTGTGTGGGCGTTGAAGAGGTAAAAAATGTCGTAGACAACCTCTACGGTGTTCTCATGGCAACCATTGATCCGCAGAGCTTACTTGTCGATCTAGACGAGGGCCAGGCTCAAGTCGCGACATCTTTTGGGACGCCTTTGGCAGTGCTCGCCGGAGCGGGATCGGGGAAGACGCGGGCGATAACCCATCGCATAGCCTATGGGATAGTCAGTGGCGAATATGAGGCGAATTCGGTGCTTTCCCTCACTTTTACCACTCGGGCTGCTGGGGAGTTGCGTGAGCGGCTGGCATATCTGGGCGTGCCGCAAGTGGCTGCGCGCACCTTCCATTCAGCTGCCCTGCGCCAGGTTCGCTTCTTCTGGCCCAAGGTCTTTCACACAGATTTTCCGCAAGTCACTCCCGATAGGCAGGGTCTCATTCTCGAAGCTGTCAACAGGCTGGCGCTCAATATACCCGCGGCTGCCGTTCGCGATATTGCCAGTGAAATCTCCTGGGCGAAAGTCTCCAATGTCACGCCCAGCGAGTACGAGGGCTTAGCGCGCCAGCATAATCGCACGGTCGAGGATTTAGAGCCTTACTGGGTCGGCAGAGTTTTGGGCAGATACGAACAAGTCAAGAATGAGAGGGGGGTCGTTGATTTCGACGACATTCTACTTTGCGCCTGTGCGCTGCTAGCTGAAAATTCAGGTGTGGCGCAGGAGGTCCGCAGTAGTTATCACCATCTGGTGGTAGACGAGTATCAAGATGTGAATCCACTGCAGCACACCTTGCTTCGGCTCTGGCTAGGCGACGAACCAGATATCTGCGTGGTAGGAGATGCGGCGCAGACGATTCACTCATTTGCCGGGGCGACGTCGTCGTATTTGACGCGCTTTCGCAAAGACTACCCCGATGCGCAACTGCTGAGATTAGACCGCGATTACCGTTCTTCGCCTCAGATAGTCGAATTGGCCAACCAGGTGGCAACACGCAATCAAATCGGCGGCGGTTTGCGGCTGCATTCGGCAGCCCCGGCAGGGCCGCAGTGTCAGATTGTGCAGCGAAAAGATGAGGAAGCGGAAGTTGATTTCATAGTGGATTGGCTTTCAAAGCAAAGAAATCCGTTAACCTGGGACGACATGGCGGTGCTTTTCCGAACGCATGCTGCGGCCGAGCCAGTGGCCGCCGCGCTGAAGGCAGGAAATATCCCGTTCCGAATCCGCGACTTAGGCGCGCAGGTTGACGTGCGCTCCTCCGATCCAGATTCGATTCCCAAGTACCAGCCGTCCGGGGTGACATTGGCCACTCTTCATGCAGCCAAAGGTTTGGAATGGGAGGCTGTGGTGTTGGCAGGTGCCCAGGAGGGAACCTTGCCGCATCCCTTGGCGCTCACAGACGAACAGGTGGAAGAGGAAGCTAGGCTTTTTTACGTGGGTGTCACCAGAGCCAAGTCCAGGCTTCTCATTACCTGGTCTTCTCGACGGCGCGACCGCAGTTCCACAAGGGCGAGGACGAGATTTCTAGCCGGGCTCTGACAAGCTCATCTGCTGATGGCGGCCAGCTCCGGCGCTCCGCTATCGGGAAGGAGCTAAGCCCTGGGGTGCCCCAGGCGCTAACGCGGCGGCTGCGGCGGCTGCGCAGGCAGTGTCTGAGAAGGAGCTAAGCCTGGTGGTATTTGCACTCCGGGTGAATCGGGATTGTCGTCGCGTGAACAGCACATTCCCAAGCGTCCAACTCTAGAGAGCGGAACATGGTATCTGGTGGAAAACCGTGGCGGTAAGCGATGACTTGGGCACAAATAGTGGAGATAGCCCAGTCTTGCAGAAAGGGCAGGCTAGTGCTGGAGATGTGGCTTAGCTGAGCCAGTATTCTCGGCCAGGCTTCATCTTGGCGGCTGAAGGCCAAATCCTGGCATCGCAAACAGGATGTCTTTCCGGCAATGACGAGCGGCCCGATTTTGGCGGCACCGGGAGTTAGCCGGACGATGAGGTGATCGCGTCCGCTGCGAGAGAGTTCGTCGGTAAGTGTGCGATCAGGTTCCACCGTCGAAGTCGCCAAGATAGTGAGTTGCGGCCACGGGTCAAAGCTGCCGCGTGGGCGTAAATGCTTTGAAGGCAACAGCGTTGCCTCTGACCCCAAGCCGATGCTGTGGGCGTAGGCAACGCCGGTAATGTTTATCGCCCGCGTGATCCTGCCAGAGAGGAAGGATGATCCAAATACGGCCACCGACAAACGCGAGGTTTGAACTTCGCGCAGCAGTTGGTGTTCGGTGAGTTGGGCAAGCAGGTAGTCCAGCCATGCTTCGCTCAACTGCGGAAGTTTAGCCGCCAATCCATCGCGCGACGTGGGCCTGTTGAGCAAGGTGATGGCGTCGGCTAGTTCTTTTGGGACGTCTTCGAGCGTTAGATAGCCCTGAATTCCTATTTGGAGCGTGTGACGGTCGCGCCAGACGGGTATAACCGGATACACGAGCATAAATATGGTCATATTCCCCCCAAAAACCACAAAAACAAGCAGAATGGGAAGAACTCCGCCAGATAGAAAATCTGAGAGCTAACCTACTCTGTTAGCGGCAAGAATGTGTGGAGAACGGGCAAGACCGGCAAACTTAGCTCCTAGACTTCGCCGATTGTCCGACGCAAGACCTCAGTGAGTTTTTCGGCAGCGGCCACCACTGCCGGGGCATGTTGTAGGCCGGGC
>JAITSW010000214.1 GCA_031287505.1 Propionibacteriaceae bacterium | reverse complement strand
TGCAAGTTGCCTCATTGGAGTGGAATACCGGCTCGTCCGATGAGTCAATCCAACAATTGCGTTCTGGAAGATGGGTAATCGCCAACGGTGTTTATGCTTCGTCAACCGCGCTGACTCCTGGCCAAGAGGTCGTTCTTGACACCCCAAACGGGTTGCAGGCCTACTATTTGGCCGGGATTGGCAATGACTACCTCAATGCCAAACTAGCCACGCTTTACACCTCGCAGGAGAATTTGTCGCGCGACTTCAATGTGGCCGACGACTTGCTGGTGATGGCCAACCGAACTGCCGGGGCGGATCCAAACACCGTCAAACAGCGGCTAGACCGAATCGTCGCCGACTATCCCGCCTTCCACCTCTACGAACCCCAAACTTGGAAAGACGAGCAAACTTCCATGTTTGACATTTCGATAATGATGTTCAACGTGCTCATCGCCGCCCTGGCAATCCCCTCGCTGCTCGCCTTGGTCAACACGCTGTCGATCAGCGTCCTAGCCAGAACCAGGGAAATCGGAATGCTGCGGGCCGTCGGTTCGACCCGAAGGCAGGTGAAACGCATGGTGCTTGCGGAATCGCTGGGTCTTAGCCTGATCGGGACGATCATCGGAGCACTGGTGGGGGTCGTCCTGGGATACGCGCTGATCTTGGCAATGTCCGCGGTCGGCTGGGAAATGCCGTACGTCTTCCCCTGGGCCGGAATGCTCATCTCGATCATCGTCGGGGCGGTCTTCGGAATGATCGCTTGCGTGGGCCCGGCCAAAAGCGCCTCGCGGCTAAATGTAGTCGACGCCCTTCACCACGAATGAGCGCCTATTTGGATCATTTCCCAGCGATTGCTGACCGCAGAAAATGATTGCGGCGAGGGTGTGGGCGAATGGCTGGGATGGATAGCGCACCTCAGATGGTTTCCACTAGCATCTATACAAGAGCTGACCAATAGAGGGGTTAAACATGGCCTGTTTCTTAGTCCCGACCGCAACCGCGCTTGTCGCGACCGCCGTCGGGGGGAAAATGACAAAGGACGCGCCCAAGGGCGATTCGAAGGTCTCCTGGCGCACCAAGTTCACCTGGCTGCTCGCCATGATGTGGGGCGGAGCGATCCTGTTGGCGCTAGAACACATTTGGCATGGCGAAGTTGCCTTTACCCCGCCTTTCCTCACTGCCGCGGGCAGCGCCGAAGGCACCTCTGTGATGCTGCGGGAAATGAGCACGGTGGGCGTGGGGATGGCCGTCATTGTGCTGGCCACCTGGTCTGTGATGGTGCTGGCGGTTGACCATGTTGGAGTCGTGCGCAAAGCGGTGACGGCTAAGGCGCAGTGACCATGACTCTGGTTCTCACCGCTTTGGCAGCGGTCGCAGTCGCCGTGCTGCGTTTTGCCAAACCGGCGGTCGGCGTCAAATGGCATCTGGGTGTATTGGCGCTGATGTATTTCGGCGCATCTTTGATGTGGTGTGTGGACGGAATCGCTTCCCTGGTGGAAGGCGGTTCCTTTGTGGAGTTGGCTGACCAAGCAGTCGTTTTAGACGACTCCCTGCTGGGTCTAAGCGTGATTGCCCTAGGCCTAGTGGTTTGGTCGCTAGCCCTGCTTTTCCTCCGCCGCAAAGCCGCAATCGTCGGTCGCGCCTAGGCCGTATTAGCCGTTCCGGCTAGGGCATCCTCATTGAGCGCTGCACCCACTCGTACTTCAGTGCCAGCGCCTGCTCCCAGAACGTCTCCAAGGGCTGAAGCACCAAATCGCCCAAGGTACCAGCCCAGCCATGACCTTCCGCGACATCAAGGAACTCGACTACGGCGGCAAACGTGTTCTCCTCATGAACATTCCGCCTACGCCGCAAGGCATTCCGATTGCTTGGCAAGGGCACTTTTACGCGCGTAACGGCGAGAGCTTGGCATCGTTGAGTTTGGTTGAGCAAGATCAAATTCGGCAGCAGTCGCTCCGCCGAGATTGGACAGCCGCGACGGTTCCCGAGGCAAGCCTGGACGACTTCGACCCGGAAGCGCTCGATGCGGCAAGGCAAGCATTTGCCCAGCGGCACCCTGATAGACGAGGTTAAGCCGCCCGCGTCCGCCTCGGCGAGGCTGAGGCCGCGATGGCCAAGGCTTCCCGTGCGGCGGTCTCAGACCTCCGATCACAAGGCATGACCGTCCGCGATGTGGCGGCGTTAATGGGCGTAACCCCGTCACCGGTGTCGCAACTGGCCTGAATACGCGAATAGCCCTCGGAGTCGAACGGGCTTGCCCGGAAACTCACCCCACAGATTTGAAATGATTCAGCGGAACACCCACTGTCCGATCAACCTGCCAATGAGCTTGATGTCGGCACCCCGCGAGAACTCCAGCCTGACCTTTCCAAGACCGGAGAACCACAGTTCAAGCTCGCTGTCTAGGTCGAGCGTGCCGGCAGTCTCAACCGAGAACGCCTGAATCTTCGACAACGGCAACGATGTGTAGTCGACCTTTTTCCCGGTAATGCCTTGGACGTTCACCGCGATTACACGCAGATTGGTGAACACCACCGAATCGCGCATGCCCTTGAACGCGAGGACGACCTGCTCGTCTTGAAGCAGAATGCCCTGAAGTTCTTCGGCTGCCCGTGCGGTCTCTGACGGCGCAAGCTTCAGAAAGGTGGCCTTCTCGAAATCGATCATCACTGGTCCTTCACTATTCGGGGTCAGACATAGACCCTCAGTGGCAACAGCTTAGCCGCGGTGGGCAGGTCGCAGCGTCTTTTCAGAGCCCGAAACGTTTTGACCTTGGCTGCGAGGCGATTCCCCACATATTCCCCACGGGAAGCAAAACCCCTCTGTCAATGTGCCTCTGACAAGGGGTTATGCGGCGTGTATACGAGATCCGAACTCGTTATCAATCTTTAGCCTATTCCGTAGTCAGACATGAGATACCAACGCACCGACGTGGCATACCTACGCGAAGTAGTCGAAGCTACAACGAAGTAGTAAGCATCATCGCCGATGGTGGCGAGAGCCGGAACGTGTGCTTTCTATGGGTTCAACAACATCCCTGATACCAATACATTCGTCTGAGATTTGCCAGACATCGTCTGGTGTTGAGCGCAAGATTATTCTGCCGGTAGGGCGCAACTGAAAGTGCCGATGTAGCGCAATTGAAAGTGCCGATTTTTGTCGGTTTTTCATCTGAATTATTGGAAATTCCCTTCGGGATT